>JAOTWC010000166.1 GCA_029863105.1 Gemmatimonadota bacterium
GAGAGAATAGAGGACCCGCGGATCATCCTCCAGGTCCTGGCGGAGCGCGCGAGCCGTATCCAGCATGACCCGGAGCGCTGCGAGTTCGAATCGGACCGTGTCCCGTTCGGTCGCGATCGAACGCTGTGCCGCGGCCGGCGCCGCCACCGATGCCAGCATGGCCAGACCCGCCAGCGCCGGACGCCCGGCCGTCATTCGACGGTCACGCTCTTCGCGAGATTACGTGGCTGGTCCACATTGCATCCACGCATGACCGCGATGCGATAGGCCAGGAGCTGCAGAGGAATCACCGACACCAGCGGTTGCAGGCAGTCGATCGTGCGCGGCACGGGGATCGCATGATCCACCCGCTCGGCGAGTTGGCTGTCGCCATCGGAAACGATCGCGATGACACGGCCGCCGCGGGCTTTCACCTCTTCGATGTTGGCTACGACCTTGTGATAGACGGCGTCGGTGGGCGCGATGAATACTACCGGCATATTCTCGTCGATCAGCGCGATCGGCCCGTGCTTCATCTCCGCCGCCGGATATCCTTCTGCATGGATATAACTGATCTCCTTTAGTTTCAGCGCTCCTTCGAGAGCCACGGGAAAATTGTAGCCCCTGCCCAGGTACAGGGCGTTCGACGTCTCGTGGTACTCATGCGCGACCCGGGAAATCAGTTCATCCTGTTCCAGCGCGCGCTCGATCTGCTCGGGCAGCGCACGAAGCCCGGCAACGATCTCTCGCCCTTCGAGCAGGGTGAGGCCGCGGCGACGAGCCATGTAGAGTGCGAACTGCGCCAGCACAGTCAACTGTCCCGTAAACGCCTTCGTCGACGCGACGCCGATCTCGGGCCCCGAGTGGATGTAGACTCCCCCATCCGTCTCGCGGGCGATCGAGGATCCCACCACGTTCACGATCCCCATCACGGGGGCGCCCCGTCGCCTGGCCTCGCGCATCGCGGCCAGAGTGTCCGCCGTTTCGCCAGACTGCGAAATCGCGATCACGAGTGTGCCCGCCGTGACGATCGGTCGCCGATACCGGTACTCCGAGGCGTACTCGACCTCCACCGGAATCCGGGCCAGCTCTTCCAGCAGGTACTCGCCGACCAGCGCCGCGTGCCAGCTCGTACCGCAGGCCGTAATGACGATTCGCTTCACGTCATCCAGGAAGTCGGCGAGCTCACGCAATCCCCCCAGATGCGCCGTGCCCTCCTCTTCGAGAAGTCGACCACGCATCGCATCGCGTACCGTGTCCGGCTGCTCGAAGATCTCCTTGAGCATGAAGTGCTCGAAGCCACCGCGTTCGATCTGGTCGAGGTCCCAGTCGATGTGGCTTACTTCCCGGTTGATCAGGCGCTGCGTTCCAGAGGCGCCGAAATCGGTGACCGCGATGATCTCATGGCCTTCCCGAGTCAGGACAGCCAGCTCGCCATCGTCCAGGTAGACGACCTTGCGCGTGTGCGCGAGCACCGCCGCTACATCCGACGCAACGAACATCTCCTCGGAGTCGCCGTCTCCGATCCCTATCAGGAGGGGTGATCCGTTCCGAGCCACCACGATCTTGTCGGGGTCGGCCACATGCATCACGGCGATGCCGTACGTGCCCTGCACCCGTGACAGGGCAGCCGCCACGGCCTGTTCGAGATTGCCTTCGAACACCTCGTCGATAAGGTGAACCAGAACCTCTGTATCCGTCTCGGACACGAACACATGGCCCAATTCCTGGAGCTTCGTTCGCAGAATCTCGTAGTTCTCGATGATCCCGTTGTGGACCAGGACTGTCCTCGACGAGGCCTCGGAATGCGGGTGGGCGTTCAGCGTAGTCGGCGGACCGTGCGTGGCCCACCGGGTGTGCCCGATCCCGGCGGTACCGGCAACCGGGTCCCGATAGAGCACTTCCTCGAGGACGTTGATCTTCCCGGCGATCTTACGGACACCGTGCACACCGTCGGCTTGGACGGCGATACCCGCCGAGTCGTAGCCCCGGTACTCCATCCTGTGGAGACCCTCCAGAAGCAACGGCTGCGCCTGGCGACCGCCTATGTATCCGATGATGCCACACATGATTCAGGGCCTCCCTACAGGTCCGGCGAAGAACGGGGGCGAGCCGCATCAGACTCGACCGTCCGAGCCACGCAATCCGCCGCCTCGTCGGCGAGAGCCTCGGCCCGACTGTGATCGATTCCCTCGGCGATGATCCTCAGAATCGGCTCGGTTCCCGAAGCGCGGACATGCAGCCACTCCGATCTCGAAGGCCAGCTCAGGCGCAATCCGTCCGTAACATCACACTCCGCATCGGACCCCAGCGAGGCCAGGAGAGTTCCGACGATATCTTCCGTCGACGCCTCAGGACGGGCGATCTTCCGCTTCACCATCCCGTAGTGGATGCGTCCCGAGAGCAGTTCGCCCACCCGGGCCCGCCGCGTGGCGCACAGGCTGAGCACGAGCGCTGCGGCCAGCGGAGCGTCTCGAGTCAGATTCAGGTCGGGCAGCATCACGCCACCGTTGCCTTCCCCGCCGATGACTGCCCCCGTCTCGACCATCAGGGCCGCAACCCGTGCCTCCCCCACGGCGCTCCGATGGAATGGCACTCCAACCTTGCGAGCCACATCCTCAATGACCTGGCTGGAAGACAGATTCGTGACGACAGGACCGCGGCGATGCTCCAGTACGTATTCGACCGCCAGCGCCAGCGTCCAATCTTCTCCGATGGGCCGGCCTGTCTCGTCGACGATCGCGAGCCGATCCGAGTCCGGGTCGACCGCAAACCCGACATCGGCGCCCGTCTCACGAACGCGCCCACACAGCTGACCCAGGTTCTCTGGAGCAGGCTCCGGATTCCTGGGAAACCGTCCGTCAGCGGTCAGGCCGATCCCGTCGACCTCGGCCCCCAGCCGGCGGAGCAATTCCGGCAGAACCAGCGCCCCCGCTCCGTGCACGCAATCGATCACGACGCGGGGTCTGAGGTCGCGAATCGCGCCCGTGGCGACCAGGTCGAGGTCGAGTATCCGCTCGATATGATGCTCCACCGCACCCGCGTGCATCGAGGCAAGCCCGGGGGCGCTCCAGTCGGCGTACCGCGGGCCCGCGTCGAACAGTTGCGTGATTCGATCGCCCTGAGCAGGCGTGACGAACAGGCCGTCGGGACCGGCCAGCTTCAGCCCGTTCCATTCGACCGGGTTGTGGGAGGCCGTGACGATCAATCCACCCAGCGCCAGCCCGTCATCCTTGACGGCCAGCAGGTGCGTCGGCGTAGGGCCAATGCCCGATAACCTGGCATCCACACCGGCGGCACACAGGCCAGCGGCTGCGGCATCCGCCAGGAGCGCACCTGATGTACGCGAGTCACGTCCGACAAGCACGAACCCGCCCGGTACCTGCTGACCTGTCTCGCGGACGAAGCTGCCGAACGCCGCCCCGTACCGCGCCGCGAGTTCCGGCGTAACCGTCAGGCCCACAATTCCGCGAATTCCCGAAGGAGAGATGATCAGGGGCGCATGCATGGCGCGAAACTACCCGCGCGGCTCGAATCAATCCAGACGGCTGATGAAACGTGCGACCCGCTGGAGTTCCTCCCCACCGACCGTACTTGCGGCGAAGCCCGAGCCCCAGTGGACACCCCTCCCGGCGTCCGTGAGAGCTTCCTCCGATCCGGACTTCAGACGCGACACGAGCGTGACCAGCGTGTGGTTGGGTTTCAGTCGCAACAGCAGCATGACCCGGTTGGAGGTGGCTCGGACGGCGAGCGGCTCAACATCCAGGCGCCGGCACAGCGTGATGAGCTGCATTTCGACCACGGCGCGAAGGTCCGTCGGCATCAGCGGCAGGCGGCCGAGGGTCGGCCACCCGACATGGACGTAGATCCGGTGAGTGGAGAGTTCGTTCCGTCGGGCGGGCCTGGGTTGGATCCGTGGGATCGTTTGCATGTCGAACGGTAGCACCGACGCTCACCTGTTCCTCAACATCGCGTTTCGCCGCGTTGCGGAGTCGACTAAGCTTCCGCGCACGAGAAAGGTCCCGCTTACGGAGGTATGCATGCAGACCAGGCCGTCCGACCGCTTCGCCACGTTGGCAGTTCACGCGGGACAGGAACCGGACCCGACATCCGGGGCCATCATGACCCCGATCTTCCAGACATCGACTTACGTCCAGGACGGCGTCGCACAGACGCGCGGCGGCCACGAGTACGCTCGAGTGAAAAATCCGACGCGCACGGCGCTCGAGGGCAATCTCGCGGCACTGGAGGGAGGCCCGACCGCCTCCGCATTCGCTTCGGGGCTCGCTTCCATCGAGGCGATCCTCAAGACCTGTCTCTCCGCAGGCGACCATCTGGTGTGCGGAGACAACGTGTACGGTGGCACCGAGCGCCTGCTCCGGTACTTCGAGCGGTTCGGCGTCTCATTCGATTCCGTGAACACGTCCGACCCTCAGATGCTGGCCGACGCCATGCGAGAGGAAACCCGGCTCGTCATGCTGGAGACGCCGACGAATCCTCTGATGCGCCTGTCGGACATCGCGGCCTGTGCCGAGATCGCGCACCG
>JAOTWC010000168.1 GCA_029863105.1 Gemmatimonadota bacterium
CGGGCCGCCGAGCTGTTCCACGATCTGGCGATCGTCGCCGCCGATGAAACCGTGGCGTCCGTGTTTCGGGCTACGGCCGCCGAGTCGTCGATTCAGCTCGCGCGCGTCGACCGGCTGATCCACTCCAACGGGAACGCCGTCCTGGGCGCCGCGGCGACAGGCAACGGAAGTGTTCCCGCCGGCACGCGCGCCGGCGACGCAGACCTGCTGGATGCCGCACGCGACTCCGTGCACCATCAGATGGAGTTGTACGAGGCCGCATGCGTCACCAGCCGCCGGTTGGGCGACCTGGCCGCCCTCGACGTCCTGCTGCTGAACCTCGACGAGGAACGATCGGCGGCGGCGGCGTTGAATTGGCAGGTGTCGCGACAGGGGAGCGTGCTCCGGGCGATCTGATCCCGCCGTCAGCGCCACATCGTAAGTATGGTCCCCATCAGCAGGAATGAAGCGAGCTGATACCCACCGTTGATCCACACCAGGCTCGTCCGCTTCGCGGAGTACGCTACCGACGCGAGGGTGCCCGGAAGTGCGAAGCCCACACAGATCACGGCGGCCAGCCACAGGCCCCTGGACAGGTCCGGCGGATTGATCAGGAAGATGAACATCTCCATCGTCAGGGCCATCATCGCGCAGGCCGCGAGGCTCAGGACCAGCGTTTGCGTCTTCGTGCCCGACCGTGGTCGATGCTCCTCCGCACTCCCGGCCTGGCTGGCCCGCCAGGCCTTCCCGAACAACGGGCCGTACCACAGGGCGCCGAGAGCGAACACACACAGCGCCGCCACGAGCACGGCCGGATAGTTGATCTCGATCGGGTACACGAGGCTCCTCGGGCTCAGGTGACGGATCAGTCGACGGGGGGACCCTCCGGGTGGAGGGAGCAGTCAGGCGGCTGCCGACGCGTGAACGCCAGACTGGCGATCCGCCATCCCGCCTCGGTTCGGACCAGCGTGAACGCATCCACTCCACAATGCGACAATTTCCCGTCGACATAGAAATCGTACGGCAGCCAGACACTCGCGAGGGGTCCAGCCACATGCACCTCGGCGCGGAATCCGCGTTCGACGAAATCGGCGCTCGGAACCATGGTGCGCCAGTCGGCGGCGCTCATCGTCTGATACTCGCCCAGGGAGTCTCTCGCAGTCACGGCGAACGTCACCGACTCGTCCAGCATGAGATCCGCGACCGCGCTCATGTCCTCCGTCGAAATCGCCGCGAGGGCGGCCTCGGTCACTCCAAGCACGGCTTCCCGCTCGTCCGCGTCCTGGCCGCGCACCGGCGATGCCGCGAGCAGGACCAGGGCCAGACCGAAGATCGCACACGACTCGAACCCGATCCACCGCGCGCCGATCAAAGGTCGAGAGCTCGCGTCTGGATCTTGTCTCGTGCCCGGCTCACGAAGTCCTCGAGCAGCATGACCTCCTGCTTCTTCTCCGCCGCGCGTGCTCGCACAGCCACCGTTCCAGCATCGATCTCTCGATCGCCGAGGACCAGCACATACGGCACTTTCTGAAGTTCGGCGTCCCGGATGCGGTAGTTCAGCGTGTCCGATCGGCCGTCGAGCTCGACCGTCCAACCCTCGGTCTCCAGGCGCCGTACGACGTCGGCTGCGCCCTGTGCATGCGCATCCGTAATCGGAAGCACGCGCACCTGGATCGGCGCCAGCCACACCGGGAATGCCCCCGCGAAGTGCTCGATGAGAAATCCGGTGAATCGTTCGAGAGTCCCGAAGATCGCCCGATGGATCATCACGGGACGATGCGGCCGGTTGTCCGGCCCGATGTACTCGAGGTCGAATCTCTCCGGAAGGTTGAAATCGAGTTGGATCGTCGCCCCCTGCCATTCGCGACCGATCGCGTCCTTGAACTTGATATCGATCTTCGGCCCGTAGAACGCCCCGCCACCCTCGTCGATCCCGTACTCCCTCCCCGTGCGGTCAAGCGCCTGCCGCAACGCCTCCTCCGCCCGATCCCATACTGCGTCCTCGCCGATCCGCGTCTCGGGGCGGGTGGCGAGGTCCAGGCGGTATTCCAGGCCCAGCGTGCCCATCACGTCATCGATCAGATCGATGCAGGTGAAGATCTCGTCCTCGGCCTGTTCCGGCGTACAGAACAGGTGCCCGTCATCCATCGTGAGCATCCGCACACGCAGCAGGCCATGCAGTGTGCCCGAGCGCTCGTAGCGATACACGTTGGCAATCTCCGACAGGCGCAGCGGCAACTCGCGATAGCTCCGTGGTCGCGCCGCGAAGATCAGCGAGTGTCCCGGACAGTTCATCGGCTTGACGCGGTAGGCTTCGCCCTCTCCCTCGCCCTGCATCGACGGATACATGTTCTCGGAGTAAGACTGCAGGTGCCCGCTTCGGGCGAACAGTCTTTCGCTGCTCACGTGCGGTGTGAAGACGAACTCATAGCCCTGTGTCGCCAGCAGGTCTTCGATCCAGCGGCGCATGCGCATCTGTACTCGTGCGCCCTTCGGATGCCAGCACACGAGCCCCGGGCCGATGTCGTCCTGAAAGCTGAACAGGTCGAGTTCCTGACCCAGCTTGCGGTGGTCGCGGCGGCGCGCTTCCTCGAGACGATGGAGATGCTCCTCGAGGCTCGACCTCTCGAAGAACGCGGTACCGTAGATGCGCTGAAGCATCTGGCGGTGCTCGTCGCCACGCCAGTAGGCGCCCGCGCCGGTCAGCAACTTGAAGTGCACGATTTCGCTCGTCGAGGCGACGTGGGGACCGCGACACAGGTCGGTGAACGGCCCGTCCGTGTAGACGGAGATCGTGTCGCCCTCCGGGATTTCCGCGAGACGCTCCAGCTTCAGCGGATCATCTGCGAACAGGGCCTCGGCTTCCTCCCGGGTTACTTCCGCCCGGACGAACGGATACGACGCCGCCGTGATCTCACGCATCTTCTGCTCGATGCGCTCGAGATCCTCGGGCGTAAATGGCTGGTTGACATCGAAATCGTAATAGAAGCCGTCCTCGATCGGAGGCCCGAAGCCGATCCCGGCCTCGGGACGCAGTTCCCTGACGGCCGTGGCAAGGACGTGGGCAGCCGAGTGCCGAAGCGCGTAGAGCGCATCCGCGTCGGAGTCACTTCGCGTGACGATCGCCACGTCGTCGCCGTTCGCGAGCGGACGGTTGAGGTCCCTGAGTTCACCGCCAACTCGTGCGGCGACGGCTGCGCGGGCGAGGCCCGGACCGATGGCACCGGCAAGGTCGGAGGCCGTGGAGCCGGTGGGAAGTTCTCGGGATGAACCGTCAGGGAGAGTTACCGTCAGGGTCGAGTCGGTCATCGCATACCCGTCGATGAAGACATATGTCGTTGGCGTGTTCGGCTCTGTGCCGAGCGAACATAGGCATCGCGGCCGTCAACTGTCCAGCAGCTCGATACTGTCGGGGTGATTCGGGACCGCACAGAGAAACTCGAAGGGCTCTTCGCCTACGGTCTCATACCAGTGAGGCACGCCCGCCGGAATGTATACGACGTCATCGGGTCCCACCTCGAACACATCGTCACCAATCCCGATCCGGCCGCGTCCCCTCAGCACGTACTGCTCGTGTTCGACGGCGTTCGTATGTCGCGGCATCCCGCCGCCGGCACTCATCGTGAACTTTCTCAGCGCGAAGTGTGCGCCCTCGTTCGCATCGATCAGATCACGGCGAATCGTCCCCCTCCCGGCTCCCACCTGTACGCCGTCCACTCCATCGGCCCGACGCACTGCCCCAACCTTACTGCCCATGGATCCCACTCCCTTCCTGTTGGATCACCGCCCGGGTGTGCCTCGATCACCTCGAGCGAATATCGCGCTTCCCCGAATCAGCTCGGGCTGAGTCGAGAAGCGCGTAAGCAAACGGAACCGAACACCGGCGGCGTGATTCGCGGATCGGATTCCATCATTCGTTGACGGACATCGATCCCAGGATGCGCCGGGCCTGTGCCAGGTGAACCAGGTCGTGGCCGGCATACAGTCGGAGCATGTGTTCCACCGATTCTTCCCCCCGCTCCGGGTGCACGCCCACTCGCAGCAGGTCTGTCTCGCTCGCCCGCGCGATCAGCGCGAGATTCGACGCGCGGACCGCTTCGAACAGGTTCAGCTCTTCGTTCGCGTCCCGTTCCGAATACCCGAGACGATCGGCCCACAGATCCTGGTCGTAGCCGATAAACTGGGGACGATCCTCAGCGAGCACGAACCTGAGCCGGTTGGACCACACGAGCTCGGAATCCGCCAGATGCGCGATAACGGCCGTGGCCGACCACCGCCCTGCCGCTTCCGGACGACCGAGAACACCGGGGCTGACACCCCGCACCATATCGCGCAGCGCCGCCGCCGTGTGGTCGAGCACATCGACGGGGGAGCGATCCCCGAGCAACTCCAGCACGGCCGCGATGTATTCGCCTGCGGCTTCGCCGGCCGCGCTCGCTGGATTCGTGAATTTCGTCATGGCACCTCCATTTCGACCCGCCGAACCTACCGCCGCCACCGGCGGGCCGGAAGTCACGCACATCAACTTGTGGGG
>JAOTWC010000167.1 GCA_029863105.1 Gemmatimonadota bacterium
TCAGCAGAAACACGACCGCCAGGCCCAGCGAGTGGGGTCTCGATACGAACAGGTCCGGCCAGTACGCATCCGGAAGGGGAACGAACAGGAAGAAGGCCAGGCAGACGACGGCCAGGAGCACGGCCTCATCGTACAGGCCGCGCGCTTCGATACGTCCGGCCTCCCCGAGCCTCTCCTCTCGCCGACTCGCGGCGAGACTGGCGAGCAACACAACCGACAGAAACAGGCGCGATGTCGTCCAACTCCAGGCGGCCAGTTGCGCCGGAGCCGAAGGAAACCACCGGACAAAATAGGCGGAGCCGAGGAACGCGTGGTACAGGTCGAAGACGCCGGTTCCCACGAACGCTACGCCGATGAACAACTGCGTGTTGTTCGGCCGGGTGTGATACCGGACGAGAGTCGATACGCCCACGATGAGGGCGAATGCCGCCGCTGTCGTCGACAGCGCGTCAAAATTCGCGAACTCCACATCCGCAAAGCGACGCGCGCTGAAGAACGCCACGACAAGCGCGATGGACACGGCCACGTAGATGGCGACACGCGGCTTACTGCGATCCGGCAGCGCACCGAGTGAACTCCATGCGACGAGGTCGACGGACCGGTCGGTTCGCACCGGCGGGCGGTTCACCGCTGACTCCCCCGTGCGTCATCCTGCAGGCGCATGTAGCTGTCCGAGTGGTGGATGGCGAATCCGGCGAACGAACCGAACCGGGCGAGATCCGTGGTCGTTTCCTCCATGACCCTGCGGAGACGCTCCTTTCCCAGGGCTGCGAAACTCAGCTTGTCGGCCGGGACGAAGACCCTGCGGCTCACGGCCCAAACCACGGCGGTCTCCGGCTCGAGTCCTGCCCGTCGAAGCTGCGATTCGAGTTTCATGCCGGTTCGTGCTGAGGACTCCGGGTCCGTTTCGACCCAGAATACATAGGCAGAATCTTGGTCGGCGACTACCGCTACCACACCGGGCCCATCCATCGAAGCGATCGATGAGATCACGGGGTCGCCGCCAAACTCGATCAGGGTCTCGTCGGGCAGTGCGCCGGTCTCGAGAGCCACGTAGGTCGGTTTGCCCGCTCGAGATGCGTACTCGAGCTCCCCGGCCGCATGTCTGATCGTCCCGTCGGCGCCGTGGGCGACGGTCCGGTAGTCCATGATCGACAGGTCGTCGACCAGGTCGATCACGTGTTCGCTCACCGGCTTGTCAGCGCCCCGAAATTCCACCATCACGCTCTCGAACGAAACCTCGTCCGGCGCGTCGAACCAGAACGGTATGTCGACCCCGAAGACCAGGTTCCCTTGATGCGCCGCATCCACCCCGCGGGCCAGCAAATCGAGATACCCGGCCAGGATGTCTGCTCTCGCCGGGCCGTGAAAACCGGGCAACAGATAGGGCTCGATGTCGTACCGTACGCCGAAGAACCTCTCGTCGTCACGCGACTCAGCGTTGAATCGAATTACGTTCCGAATCGTGTTCAGCACTCCGGCGTGATATTCCGGTCGGGCATACCCCGCGTATCCATCGAGTGCATAGACCGAGATTCCGAGCCGGCTGAGTCGGCTGACCAGATCGCGGAGCCGCGGATCGGGCCGAATCTCGCCCGGCGGAGGTGTGTCGCCTGGCGCCGTGACCAGTTGCAGGAAGACGACATCGAGGCCCTCGTCACTGAGGAAACTCAGCAGCGAATCGCGCTTGCCGGGTTGGTCGAGGATCTCTGCCGTGTTCCAAATCCAGGTTGCGAGCTGCCGGTCAGTGCGGGCTTCGACAGGCGGTTCCCGGTAGGGACGCAACGCCGGAGGATCATGCCCCACGGAGAGGGCGAGCTGACTGACGAACACCCGACCCTCCGCCGGGCCGAGTGCTTCCAGGACGACGGAGGCCAGTGTGGAAGGGTCCAGGTGCGTCGGTAGCCGGTCGAGGCGCACCACGGCCTGCTGCCATTCCGGTTCGACGCGGCCGGTCGGCAGAAACTCGCCAAGCTCGCCTAGAGGAATCGCCTCCCCGCGAGTTTCCCACGCTGCGTCGGCCAGCTTGAGTAGGACCCGCTCGCCTCCCCGTTCTCCGCGCACCCACAGACTGAGGGTCGCGAACGGACGCGCATCGAGGTACAGGCGCCGCGCCGGATGGATCGTGGTGTCGAACAGGTGCACCCACACCCCGCTGAATCCTCTCTCCTGTCGTCGATAGGATAGCCCAAGGGCCTTACGACCGTCGGGGGCGGCGGCGACCGACACCGTGGCTTCCGACGGGGCGCGAGCAAACGCGTTGAACAGGCCACCCAGGAGGTTGGGGGCCCCCGTGTGGAAATCGGCGATCACGAAATGGTCGCCGGTCGGGGACGGTGACTGGCTGGTCCACACCGGCACCAGGACGGGCGGGCGCTCCGCGGCCAGCTGGTGGACATGCAGGCGCGGCGCCCCCGCCTCGTGTATGACGCTGATCGTCCCGCTGCGGATCTGGTCCGGGGAACGAAGGCGCCAGTCGGGGAGGTACACCCGGGCCGGAGCCGTCTCGGCGCCGCCCCCTTCCTGGGCCTGAACGGGCGCCGCCGCAATCGCCACGGCGCCGAACACGATCGGCAGACACGTCAGCACCGCGAAACGCGTGACCGGAAGGGTTCGAAACTGTGCCGCTGTATGGCGTTTCATCGACTCATCGTACCTCACATCATCCACGTCTCACAACCCACGGTGCGAGTCCACCGCAAGCACCGTAGTATGTGCCGGAGTCCTGATGTGGGACGAGTCCCAGCCGGGCGAGCTGTTCGTGTCTCGATGACAAACGCGCAAGGAGAACGAAGCCATGGGAGTTTTCGATTTCATCAAGGGAATCGGACGCAAGGTAGAAGCGGACAAGGACCAGCCGGGTGAGGAACTTCAGGAACGCATGAAGGGCAATGCGCTGATGCGTCTCGTGATGGGCCTGGGCCTGGAGGTAGAGGGGCTGCGGATCGACTATGACGACGGCGTGGCCACGGTAGCTGGTGCGGCGCCCGACCAGGCGACCCGGGAGAGGGTCATTCTCGCGGTAGGAAACACCGAGGGCGTGGCGCAAGTGGACGATCGGATGACGGTCGAGGTTCCGGAACCCGAGGCGGTCTTCTATACGGTTCAGAGCGGCGATTCGCTGTCGAAAATTGCCAAGGCGCACTACGGAAACGCGATGAAATACCCGGAGATCTTCGAGGCGAACAAGCCGATGCTGAGCGATCCGAATAAGATCTACCCGGGGCAGGTCCTGCGCATCCCGGCTCTGGACGACTAGCCGCAAGCGACGCGCCGGGCGACAGCGACGTACGCGCCCCCGTTCCTTGCCGCAGGCAGGCCCGATCCCGATATTCGCAACGATCGCTCGGGAGGGCATGGTGAAACTGGGGTGGTGCGGTTCGAGCGTCTGTCGTTCCTTCCCGAATTTGGCTCCACCGGATCCGAAAGTCGTCGCGTCGGGTATGTCGATGCGAGGTTCGCGATTCGAGCGGAACGCGTGACAAGTCCCTTGTAGGAGGTCAGCAGTTATGCGGACATCAGCATCCGTGACGTTAAGTGCTCTCATGCTGCTTGCGGTCGTCGGCACAGCCGAGGCCCAGAGCATGCGAGCCGGCAGCCAGAGCGCCAGCGGCCAGCAGGCCTTCGGAGCGACGGTAGCCGTTTCGGGAGGTAGGATTTTCGTCGGAGAGCCGGCGAATCAGCGGTCACCGGGCTTCGTGTATGCCTACGGCCGTGACGGGTCCGGCGCGTGGTCGGAGATCGCACGGCTGGCGGCGCCCGATGCGCAGAATGCAGATGGCTTCGGAGGAGCCCTCGCCATAGAGGGGAACACGCTGGTGACCGCATCGACGTCGGCGGATGGGGCGGGCGCCGTGTTCGTCTATTCGGCCGATGGAGGCGGCTGGTCGTTTGCCCAGAAGATCTCTGCGTCCGATGCCGCGGAGGGCGATGAATTCGGTTCTTCTGTCGCGCTGGCGGGTGACCATCTCCTGGTGGGAGCCTGGGCCGCGAACGACTCGACGGGTGCGGTCTACGCGTTCACTCGAGACGCATCCGGTACGTGGACGGAGAGTGGCAAGATCAGCGGTTCGGAGTCGGTCGCCGGCGATCGGTTCGGTGTCGTGCTTACGATGGAGGGCGATCTGGCCCTGGTGAGCGCCACGCGCGCCGAGGAACAAGTCGGTGCCGTTTACGCGTTCGGCTTCTCTGACGGAGCGTGGTCCGAGCTCGGGAAGCTGGAACCGCGCGGACTTGAGAAGGGCGACCGTCTCGGGTCCGGTCTGTTGATCGATGGCGAGACTGTCTATGCGAGCACCGAGCGGGTGAATCGCTTCGTGGGCTCCGTCTACGCGTTCCGGCATGACGCGGAGTCGGGTGACTGGAATCAGGTCGCCGGTCTGCAGCCGTTCGACGCGGCGCAGCAGACGCGCTTCGGAGTCAGCCTCGCCGCCAGCGATGACGAATTGTGGGTGGGTGCGATCGGAAGCGGCGGGTTTGCGGGTTCCGTGTACCGGTTCGCGCGCGATGGCAG
>JAOTWC010000169.1 GCA_029863105.1 Gemmatimonadota bacterium
TCGTGATCGACCACTCCGTGCAGGTCGATTCGTTTGGTCGCCTCGGATCGCTGCTGATTAACACGGAGCGGGAATTCGAGCGCAACCAGGAACGATATGCTTTTCTCCGCTGGGGCCAGGAATCGTTCGAGAACTTTCGGGTCGTACCGCCGAGTACCGGAATCGTGCACCAGGTGAATCTCGAGTACCTGGCCCGTGTCGTGTTCGCCGATCCGCAGGGAGAGGAAATTTTCGCCTATCCGGATACTGTCGTGGGAACCGACAGCCATACGACAATGATCAACGGACTGGGCGTGCTCGGCTGGGGTGTTGGTGGCATCGAGGCCGAGGCCGCAATGCTGGGTCAACCGATCAGCTTCCTGGTTCCCGAGGTCGTCGGATTCCGGCTGCACGGCTCGCTGCCCGAGGGGTCGACGGCCACCGATCTCGTCCTCAGGGTGACGGAGATGCTGCGATCCCGCGGCGTCGTCTCAAAGTTCGTCGAGTTCTTCGGCGACGGTCTCCCGGCGCTGTCGTTGGCTGACCGGGCGACGCTGGGGAACATGTCGCCGGAGTTCGGATCCACCTGTGCGATTTCTCCCATCGATGCCGAGACGATCCGCTACTTGAAGTTCACCGGCCGGGATCCCGACCACGTCGAACTCGTCGAGACGTACGCCCGGGAATCGGGGATCTTCCATGAACCCGGCGGTCCGACGGCCGATTACACCGATACCATGGAACTCGACCTCGCCTCCGTGGAGCCGAGCATCGCAGGTCCGAAGCTCCCGCAGCAGCGCATTCGATTGAGGGACTCTCGTGCGGCTTTCGAAACGTGGCTGGCCGGGACGACCTCCACCGGACCGTCTGTCCCTTCGGTCGGAAACACGGCCGACGGGGCCACGCTGGCTGTCACGGCGCCACCGCGTTCCGGAGTTCGAACCGCGTGGGAATTGCTGGACGGTACGCCGGTCGAGTTCACTCTGCAGGACGGCGCTGTCGTCATCGCGGCGATCACGAGCTGCACGAACACGTCGAACCCGAGCGTGATGGTGGGTGCAGGCCTCGTCGCCCGGAAGGCGGTCGAGGCAGGCCTCGAGAGGCAACCCTGGGTCAAGACGAGCCTGGCGCCGGGCTCGAAGGTCGTAACGGAATACCTGGACAAGGCCGGACTGACGCCATACCTGGAGGCTCTCGGCTTCAACCTGGTCGGCTACGGATGCACCACGTGCATCGGTAACAGCGGGCCGCTGCCCGAGCCGATCACCCGCGCGATTCACGCGGGAGAACTCACGGTGTGTTCGGTGCTCTCGGGCAACCGCAATTTCGAAGGTCGAATCAATCCGGACACACGGGCCAACTACCTCGCGTCACCACCCCTGGTGGTGGCCTA
Organism: Gemmatimonadota bacterium; assembly: GCA_029863105.1. GTDB lineage: Bacteria > Gemmatimonadota > Gemmatimonadetes > Palauibacterales > Palauibacteraceae > JARFPW01. The sequence continues at coordinate 1,373 of JAOTWC010000169.1, forward strand.
TGCTCTGGCCGGTCGGATGGACATCGACCTGTACCGTGAGCCGCTGGGGACGGGATCGGATGGGCAGCCGGTGTTTCTGAAGGATCTCTGGCCGACACAGGCCGAGATATCGGACGCGATCCAGGATGCCGTAACCACCGAGCAATTCCGGCAGCAGTACTCCGACGTGTTCGCCGGCGACGATGCGTGGCAGGCTCTGCCGATCCCGACCGGCAGCCGATACGAGTGGCGGGACGATTCGACGTACGTGCGCCTCCCACCGTTCTTTCAGGATATGGGAATCGATCCCGATCCGGTGGAAGATATTCGCGGGGCGCGCGTGCTCGCGCTCCTCGGAGACTCCGTTACGACCGATCACATCTCGCCGGCGGGGTCCATTTCCCCGGACTCCCCGGCAGCGCGGTATCTGCAGGCTGCCGGCGTCGAGCGACGGGAGTTCAATTCTTACGGATCCCGGCGAGGAAACCACGAAGTGATGATGCGCGGCACGTTTGCCAACGTGAGGCTGCGCAATCGATTGGTTCCCGGCGTCGAGGGAGGAGTCACGGCTCACTTTCCCGACGGCGAACAGATGTCCATTTTTGACGCCGCGATGCAATACCGGGAGGAGGGTGTCCCGCTCATCCTGCTTGCCGGCAAGGAGTACGGAGCGGGCTCGTCGCGCGACTGGGCGGCCAAGGGACCGGCCCTGCTCGGCGTTCGCGTGGTCGTGGCAGCTGGTTACGAGCGCATTCACCGTAGCAATCTGATCGGCATGGGCATTCTGCCCGTGCAGTTTTCGAACGGAAACACGGCGGACGAACTCGGACTTGACGGGACCGAGTTGTACGACATCGAGGGTCTGGCCGATGGTCTCCGGCCTGGTGGCATCGTCCGCGTGACCGCACGATCCGCAGGCAGCGATCCGGTCGTGTTTGAGGCCGATGTGCGAATCGATACCGAGGTCGAACTCACCTATTACCAAAACGGAGGCATCCTGCAGACCGTCCTGCGGCAGATGCTGGAGAAATGACAGCCAATACAACTACCAGAGGACTCACCCTGATCGTGCTGGGCCTGCTTGCGGCGGGCTGCGCAAGCGGCGCTGCTTCTCTCGGACCCGTGGTCGATCTCGCGCCGCAGGCCGCCGTCCCCCCGGGACTTGAAATTCCAGATGCGGCCGCAGCCGCCGCGAGTACCGTCGAGCTCAATGGTACGGAGATGGGCACGATGTGGACGTTCGAGAATGCCCCGCTCGATTATTGGGAGGAGACGTATGGATTTCGGCCGTCCTCCGAGTGGCTGGAGCATGCACGGCTCAGCTCACTCCGGTTTGGCACGTTCTGCTCCGCTTCCTTTGTGTCGCCTGACGGTCTGGTGATGACGAACCACCACTGCGCTCGGTCTTGCGTCGACGCGGTCACCACGAGCGAGCAGGACTATCTTCGCAACGGGTTCCTCGCACGGTCGCGCGGCGAAGAACCGACATGCCCTGGTCTGCAGCTCGACCAGCTGGTGGAGGTGAGTGACGTCACGGAGCAGCTGCTGGGGGGCGCGGCCGATGCCCTGACGCCGCAGGAACGATCCGAGGCCATTCAGCTGCTGTCCGAAGAGCTGCGCGCTTCCTGCGAAGACGGCTCCGGCCGCGTCTGTCAGGTCGTTTCCCTGTTCAACGGTGGCCGCTACATGCTGTACGAGTACGAGCGCTATCCGGACGTCCGACTCGTGTTCGCTCCGGAACTCCAGATCGGGTTCTTCGGTGGCGATCCCGACAACTTCACGTATCCCCGCTACAATCTGGACGTGTCCTTCGTGCGCGCCTACGGCACCGACGGGAAGCCGGTCTCGTCCGAGCACTTCTTCGCCTGGAATCCGGAGGGCCCGGAGGAAGGTGAGGCCGTGTTCGTCACAGGCCACCCCGGATCGACAAGCCGCCAGATTACCGTGTCGCAATACATGTACGAGCGTCAGATACGCCACCCGCTCCTCCTCGAGTTCTTCGATCAGCGCCTCGAGACACTTCGGCAGGTCGCGGCACGAGATCCGGAGCTCGGACGGCAGCTGTCGAACTCGATTTTCAGCCTTGAGAACACCCAGAAGTTGTTCAGGGGTGAGCTGCAGGGGCTGCGATCCACGGACCTGACGGCCCGGAAGATCCGGTGGGAACAGGACCTCCGGGATCGGCTGTCGTCGACCGCCGAGGGCTCTCAAACGACGGACCTCTGGGAGTCGATGGCCGAGATACAGGGGGAGCGGGCTCGGTTGTATCCGCAGCTCGTGATTGACAGCCCGAACAACCTGTTTGCTTCCAGCCACCTGCAGCTCGCTGCCTCGATCGTAAACTGGGTCCGCCAGATGCAGCTTCCGGACGACGAGCGAGGCGCTCCGTTCCGGGGCGACAACGCCGCCGGCACGAGAAGGCAGATAGAATCGCCCGGTCCGATCGATGTGGACCAGTCGAGAGCGATGCTTGCCGGGCGCATCGGAATCGCCATGCGCTGGCTCGACGATACCGATCCGCTGGCTTCCTCCGTCCGGGCGGGAGAGACGGCCGAGCTTGCCGCCCGGCGACTCATCGCGGGCAGTCAGATCGAGTCTGAGGAGTTCCGTCTGGCCGCGCTCGCGATGACACCCGAAGATCTCGACGCGGTCGGCGATCCGTTGATCGATCTGGCCGGCCGACTGATCGATATCGGGGCAGCCGTCGGACAGCAGTGGACGGCCGTGCAGGAACGGCAATCTGTGGAGTCAGCCCGCTTCGCGGACGCGGTTTTTGCCGCATACGGCACGGATATTCCCCCGGACGCCACGTTCACCCTTCGGATCAGTGACGGCGTCGTTCAGCGATACCCGTACAACGGGACCTTTGCCCCTCCCGTCACGACGCTGTACGGACTGTTCGCCCGTTCGGCGGAGTTCGGCAATCAGGATCCATGGACACTTCCGGAGCGGTGGTTGAAGGCTCGAGACGGCATGGATCTGTCCACGCCGCTCAACTTCGTATCGACCAATGACATCACGGGCGGAAACAGCGGCAGCCCGTTGATCGACAAGGACGGGCGGCTGGTTGGCATTGCGTTCGATGGCAACGTGGAGGCGTTCCCGAACGAGTTCCTGTTCGCCGCACCGAACGGGCGCACGGTTTCGGTTCATTC
>JAOTWC010000170.1 GCA_029863105.1 Gemmatimonadota bacterium
CTGGTCGAGACCTGACAGGTAGGCCTGGATCAGATCTCCGCCGTCGCTGCCCCCTCCGGCCGTGACCAGCACGCGCGCGACGCCGTCCCGGGCAGGGACCCGGTCGGCTGTCGGGCGCTTCAGGTAGCCGCAGTAGTGAGACTTCTCTCGTACGGCGTCCGGAAAGCCGTACTCGGTGGCCGTCGCGTAGACGCGCTCCTCGCCATAGATCCAGACTTCATCATACAGGCGCTCGATCGCCTCGAACGCGCCGGATTTCGTGAACGACGCCCAGGTCTTCTCGGGCCCATCGAGGATATCGCGCAGCCCGAGCACGAGACGCGTGCGACGTCCGTTCCAGCGAAGCGTCTCCAGGGCATCGATCAACTCTCCGTCGATGCCGCGTGGTCGCTTGTCGACGATCATCAGATCGGGCTCGAACCCGCCTACCGTCATCCGCAGCAGGTGTCGGCGTGTGCGGTACACTTCCTCCGAAAACCGGCTCAAAAACCGGGGTTCATACCGCTCGGCGTCTACTCGATCCAGGCACGGCAGCTTGATGTAGTCGATTCCGGACCGGATTCGGAAGGCATGGATCATCGGTGATCCGGTTACGATCAGAATCGCCGCGGCCGGATACTCCTCCAGCATCGCGTCGGCCAGCAGCAACGTGCGCCGGATGTTTCCGAGCCCGGTCGTATCGTGGGAGTACAGCAGGATCTTCGGTTGCCGGGTCCCATGCAGACTCCCGGTGCGCAGGCCGGAGCGTGCCGACGGGTCGCGGACTACGTGTGGGCCGGGTTTTTCGATGACACGTCCGCGGGAAGGCGCCTGAGAGTGCATAGTTCATCCGATTGCTTGGGCCGAGCCTCGGTCCAACTCGTCGTGGGGCGGGCAGTGCCGCCGGGTTCCTGCACAAGCAACAAGCAGGCCGGGTGTGTGGGGTCGCCGCCACAGCAATTCGGATTTCGACGCGCGCAACCAGAATATCGTCGAAGTTGTTTAGCTGCATGAATGTAGAGATGAGCGGCATTTCCGAATTTATGGTCGGAAATGCCGGATCGGCGAGGGTCTCTGTGTCGAAAGGGGACAGGCTAGTTGGTTCGATCCGATACAGAGTTGCTGAACTCGAAGTCTATACGGGTCGTCGCTCTCGAGGCGAGCGTGATTTGTTGTTCGATCACCCCGAGAAAGGGATGCCACGCCCCGACGGTGTAGGTGCCCGCCGGAACATCCGGGATCTCGAATCTTCCGAGGGAATCTACCACCACGGCGTACGGATTATCAGCCGCGAAGATCCATCCCAGCATGAAGTCGTGCGCATCACACTCGAGTCCGATCTGCTGACCTCTCCTGGGTCTGAGCGGCCGTGAGATGACACCCTTGTCCGGCTGACCGAGGTTGAACAGCGTACGTCTCCGCCGATCGTCGATCAGTTCGTAGCCATGCACGTTGTGAAGAATGGGGTCGCTGTTGACGATCCGCAGGTCCGCCCCTCGGGGCACGACCTGGATGTAGGGTTCGAAGAAACAATCCAGCTGATCCAGCGTGAACCCTTCCGGAGCCTCCGGCCACGGCTTTCCCGTGTCCAGGCCGGAGATGAATATGACGACGCTTCGAAGCCCACCGGATTCGGCGACGTCGACCTCGCGTCGCTCGCGGAATCCCAGGCCGCACACCTCGAAATCACGTGTGATCAGGAGCTCGGAGGCCTCGGGCGTGACTCCGCTGAACGACACCTCGCCAGCCAGGTGCGCGCCGTCCGTCACCTCGACGGCCGCGTACGCAACCGGGCTGTCCTGCATGGCGCCGTCCAATCCGGTTGGAAGGAAAGGGATCAGCCCGACCGCGACGGCAAGGAAGTACCTGTTGATCACGTCATTGCCTCCGTGTCGCCGTTCCAAGGCCTGAGCCGTAGTCCTCGATCTCGATGATCCTGACTATGGTTCGCGTGGACGTGTCGATTACGATCACCGTGCCAATGTGCGCGTTGTCTCCCAGGTCATATCGGGGCTTGTACACATGAGCACTCTTCGTATGGCCCTCCGGCATCTTGAGATTGCGGCTGGCGATGTACGCATATCTCCCGTCGGGGGAGACAGCGCTTCCGTGAGGCTGCGCGATACCGTTTCCTTCGATGACCGCCGCTACCTCCCGTGTCTCCATGTCAACCACAGTCACGCTGTTGTCCCAGTTGTTACCGACGTAAACCCATCTCCCGTCAGGCGTGAACACGGGATGCCACGGGGCCGTCTTGACATCGATCGCATCCACGGGCGTCAAGTCGGGAAGGCGATCCAGGTCGAACACGAACAGCTGCGAGGTGAGCTCCGTGGTGCCCACCATCCACCGTCCGTCCGGTGAGACGGCGAAGTTGATCACCACGTGGGGTCGATCCCCGGCCAGCGTCGTCATCTCGACCGTTTCTTGTTCCGGATTCACTACTGCGATGTCGTTCACGGACAAGCTGGCCGTGAACACGCTGCGGCCGTCGCGAGCAACCGCCAGTGCGTGCGGCCTCGGTATGAACACGTCCATCTCTTCCATCGTCATATCCGTGCGGCGGATGATTCCAATGCGATGGGGCGGATTGACACTGGCCATCGACCGGGCGACGTAGAGTCGATCGCTCGTCGGATCGAGGGCCAGAAGCCCGGGCCACTCGACGTCGATCCGACCGACCAGCCGGTTTTCCCGATCGAACTTGAGCACCGCATTGCCAGCGATCAGCGACACGTACCAGTACGAACCGTCCGGCTCGACGGCGACGTGATGCGGCAGGGCGAAGGCAGGGAAGCCGAGCGCCTGCAGATCCACGGTGCGTATCACCATGTTCGTCTCCATGTCGATCACGGAGACCTTCGCCTCACCTTGATCCACGGCATACAGGAGCTGGTCGGCCTCGGCAAACGGGATCTGCCCGGAATCGCCCGGTGCTCCCTCGTCGATCCACTCGCGCAACAACTCCGCCTCGTCCTCGGTGAGCGCCTCCGACTCCAGTTCCGTGGGATGCGGACCGCCGACGAGCTTGGTCACCAGCTCGAACATCAGACTGTTATCCGCATCAAACGCGATCACGGCTTCCCCGTGCCTGGATCCCGAGATCACGCTCTCCCACGAGTCGAGCCGGAGCCCTTCCGCGGCGTCCGGACCCACGTGACACCGAGTGCATTTCGCGTCCAGGACCCGCTGTACTTCGGCGTAGCTCACGGGGGCGGAAGAGCGGTCGGCCGGGCCTGCGAGAAGCACCATCAGAAGCGGTATTCCGAAGACAGCGTTATGCGCTTTCATCATGCTCTAGTCTCCGCAATCAAGTAGGGCATCCGGAACCGGGTGACATCCTAATCCATTGTGAACTCGGAGTTAACCGTCTAAATATCGCCTATCATACATCGCTGGGCTCGCATAGATCCGTCGCTGGATGGCCTGTACTGCAATCATACCGTGTGGGTATCTTTCCACGAGGAGTGACACATCCGGGCGGCGACCATAGGCTCGGAAGGAGAGACGAGTACCGTGACCAGGTTGGCAATGCGAATCGGACAGGCCGGACTCGCCGCCGGACTCGTAGCCTGCGGGACCGAGACACCGCCGGTCGAAGATCGCACCGCGCGCGAGCCCGTGGCAGCTCCGACGTCGAACTACGTCACAGTCGAAGTCGTGAACGGGGGCACCATCAGCGGAACTGTTCGATACAGCGGTGTCGTGCCTGCGCCGCGGTCCTTTCCGGTGACGGACGATGCCGAAACCTGTGGTCCCAGCCAGTCCATCCGGAGCGTCGTTGTCGGGAGTCGCGGCGGCCTCGCCGACGCAGTCGTATCGCTGGTTGACATCAGGCGGGGGGAAGCGCTCGCCGTCCCGCCGCCGCCCGTGCTCGACCAGCGCGGGTGCCGGTTCACGCCTCACGTGCTGCTCGTGCCCGCGGGTGTTCCCGTTCGCGTCCTCAACAACGATCCGCTGACACACAACGTTCACACCGCGGCGTTCGAGAATCGCTCCGTGAATCGCTCACAGCCCGCCGGTCTCGAAGTGATCGAACTGGACTTCGAGTCAGCCGAGAAAGTGAAGGTCAAGTGCGACCTTCATCCGTGGATGAGTGCCTGGATCGTTGTGACGGACCATCCCTATCACGCGATTACGGACGGAGCAGGGGCCTTCGAGCTCCCGAACGTCCCCCCGGGAGAATACACGCTCGAAACGTGGCACGAGAGCCTCGGGACGATTCGCCAGGCCGTGACGATTCTTGCCGGCGAGACGCTTGACCTGACGGTCGATCTTGTCGCGGGAGACTGAGCGGGCGATGAGCGGCACCGTCGCGGTGGACGGTCGCCGGTCCGCCACACTCCGCTTGGTGGTAGCGTCCGGTCTGGTGCTCATCGGGGGTCTGGTGCTGGCACCCGACTGGCTGTCGGCGGCACAATCGCTCGGTCAGGACGGCGGCGCCGGGGTTCGCACGTTCTTTGGTGTGAGCCCTCGGCGCGTGATCTGGGTGGTC
>JAOTWC010000171.1 GCA_029863105.1 Gemmatimonadota bacterium
GCGACTGGGCGGCGGGCCGAAACAGTTCCGCGTGCTCGGAGATCGCCCGCTGCTGGCGTGGAGTTGCGGCCTGTTCGCCTCACATCCGGACATCGGGAAACTCGTCGTGGTGCTGCCGGAAGAACTCGCGGGCAGGCCGCCGGACTGGCTCGGGAACTACGGAGCGACGATCGTCCCGGGCGGATCGACCCGCCGCCGTTCGGTAGGGCGCGGGCTGTCCGCCGCGGGTGAGTCGGAGTTCGTGCTGATTCATGACGCCGCCCGGCCGTTCGCGTCGGCAGATCTCGTCAGCAGGCTGGTCGCCGCGGCACGGGGACACGGGGCCACGATACCGGTTCTTGAGCTGTCCGATGCCGTCAAGCAGGTGGAGGCCGCCAGCCCGGAAGCGCACATCACGGGTACGCTCGACCGGTCTCTGCTGCGGGCGGCGCAGACTCCGCAGATCTTTCCGCTCGACCGAATTCGGGAGTTGCACGAACAGGCGGAGCGAGGCGCACGGGACGCGCCAGACGATGCAGCCCTGTTCGAGTCCGCCGGGATGCCTGTGCGTACAATCGTTGGGGAGCGCTGGGCGTTCAAGATCACCCATCCGGAGGACCTTGCGCTGGCCGAGTGGCTGGTGGCCACGGCTCGGGTTCGACCGGCAGACGGCAGCTGATGGAGTTCGAAGTGGTCGAGGTAGCCCAGGCAGCCGATGGCATCTGGCAGGGACTCGATGACGCTGCCGAACACGCGGCTCGTCATCTGGCGCTGGGCGGCCTGTTGGCGCATCCGACAACCGGTGTCTATGGACTGGGCGGCGCGAGGGGAAAAGCAATCGACGCGTTGCTTACCCGACTGAAGGGTCGGGTGGGCAAAACCGGCTTCGTCTATCTGGTACCCGATCAGAGGACTGCCCGAGTGGAATTCCCGAACGCCGACTGGCCGGACCTTGCGGTACACCTGGCCGCGCAGTTCTGGCCCGGCCCGCTCACCCTCGTGTTGGAGGACGGCACGCCAGGTGGCGTGGCGATGCGAGCCGAGGCTCACCCCGTCACCCGGCAGGTCCTTGAACGCCTGGTCGGGGCGATGAGCTCGACCAGTCTCAATCGAACCGGCGAGCCTGCGGCGGTGACCTCCCGGGAGGCGCGATACGTCCTGCGCGCGCTGCCGCAGACGGATCGCCCCGTGCTGTGGCTGGACGCCGGCCCGCTCTCCGGTCCTCCCCCGTCGACGGTCGTGAGGATCAGCGGCGAGACGCACGAAATCCTCCGCGAGGGGGCGGTGTCCGCGGACCGGATTCGGGAAGCGATTGGATGAGAGCGTCACGGTTGCTGTTCGTGTGTTCCGGGAATACCTGCCGAAGTCCGATGGCAGCCGCGATTGCCAGGGCCGCAGCCGAGGCCTCCGGGTATGACGTGGAAATCAGGTCGGCGGGGCTGTGGGCCTCCGTGGGAAGTCCCGCGTCCGGGCCGGCTCTGCTCGTAGCCGCAGCGCATGGGCTCGATCTCGGTGCTCATCGGGCGGCGCAACTCACTCCGGAAGATCTCGAGTGGGCGGAGCTCGTGCTCGGCATGACCCACCACCATGTGGATGCGGTGCGGGGTAAAGTGCCGGAACGGCGAACCGTTCCGGTCACCGCGTTTCTTCCCAGGAACGACCCACGAGCCGGCATGGGAATCGAGGATCCGTTCGGCGGCACCGTGGCCGAGTATGAGCGGGTGTGGGCGGATCTCGAGCAGGCCGTGCACGTGATGCTCGAGCGCCTCGCGGAGAGCCCTGACGGTGGTTGAAGCGCGTTCGTTCGGACTGATCGGAGACCCCGTGGACCACTCGCTGTCGCCCGCCATGCACCGCGCGGGTTTCGCGGCACTCGGCGTGACGGCCAGCTATGCCTTGGTCCGTGTCCCGGCGGAGGAATCCGCCTCGGTCGAGACCGAAATGCGTCGTCTGGCCTCGTCGGGGGGTGGGAATGTTACGGTGCCGCACAAAGCTGTCGCCGCCCGGGCCCTCGACCGGCCGTCGGAGACGGTCGCGTTCCTGGGCGCCTGCAATTGCTTCTGGGGAGACAGAGGGGGAGCCGTGGCCGGCGACAACACGGACGTCGAAGGCATCCGGATGGCGCTCAGCGCGCGGTTGAGCCGCCCGCCGGTCCGAGTACTGATTCTCGGAGCCGGAGGATCCGCAGCGGCGGCCGGTCTCGCTGTACTCGAACTGGGTGCGTCCAGCGTGTCGATCTGCAACCGCACGCAGAAGCGGGCGCAGGATCTGGCGATCAATCTGGCGGGACGCGGGGTGCCCGTCTCCGAGTTGCGGGGAACCCCATCCGGTGATTACGACGTGGTCATCAATGCCACGTCCCTGGGATTGCGGGACGGGGATCCGCTGCCCGCCCGGTTTGACCGACTGTCAGCTGCCCTTGTGTTGGATCTCGTATACGGTCCGAGGCGCACGGCCTGGACGCTGGCGGCGGAGGCGGCAGGCAGTGGATGGGTCGATGGTCGCGAAGTACTGCTGCATCAGGGTGCGGCCTGCTATCCCCATTGGTTCGGCGCCGAGGCGCCGGTTCCTGCCATGCGCAGCGCCCTGTTTGGAGATGACGCCTGACTCGGGTTTCAACCGTTGCGAAGAGCCTCGCGTCACGCGGGGCGCGGTACCTCGATAGCCTGTTGCCTCCCGGGTGCGCGATCTGCGGCGTGATCGTCGCACCGGGCCCGCCCATCTGTGCCGTCTGCAGGTCGCGCCTTCCGGGCATTCCTCCTCCCCACTGCCCGCGATGTGGTGCGCCTGCCACGTGCGGGGCCGGCGGAGGGACCTGCGACGCCTGCGATTCCTGGCCTCGGGGTCTGAGGGCGGCAGCGTCTGCCGTGCTCCACGCCACGCCGGCCGACGATCTGGTGCGGGGATTCAAGTACAAGGGCTGGACCGCACTTGCCCCATTGATGGGCCAGATGATGACCCAACCGACCGTGAGGCTGGCAGCCGGCCAACCGGCCGTCCTGGTTCCCGTACCGCTGGACCCGGCGCGACTGCGCCGGCGTGGCTTCAACCAGGCCGCCTTGCTCGCCGCCGAGCTGAGCCGCACGACGGGCCTGCCCTGGGCCGAGGTTCTCGCGCGCACGACCGCGTCTCACAGCCAGGCAGCGCTGGGTCGCGAGGACCGCGCCCGCAATGTGCTCAGAATGTTCAAATGGCAAGCCAACGACCGACTCCCACTCCCGCGCGTCATCCTGGTGGACGATGTCCTCACCACGGGCGCGACCTCTGCAGCCTGTGCGCGAACAATCGAGGAGGCCGGATACGAATGCCTCGGCGTGGCCACGTATGCGCGGGCCCTTCACAGACCCGACGAGGCGTAGGAAATCGCTGGACCGAGGAAAGGACTTGTCCGGGAGGCACTCTCCCTGCAAGGTACTGCCGGTCGTCCGGTGAGGTGAGGGCCGCGCGCAATTCAACGTTCGTCCGGGGGGTACGTTCCCATGTCGGTTAGAATTGGTATCAACGGATTCGGCCGCATCGGCCGGAATGTTCTCAGGTCGGCTCTGATCGAGGGTCGCGGAGATCTCGATCTCGTCGCGATCAATGACCTGACCGACGCTGCGACGCTCGCCCACCTGTTCGAATTCGATTCGGTCCATGGACGGTTTCCGGGTCAGGTGTCGGTCGACGGGTCGGCGATTCTGGTCGATGACGAGAGATTCGAAGTCCTGTCCGAACGTGACCCGGCCAACCTTCCGTGGGGGGAGCTCGGCGTCGACATCGTCATTGAGAGTACAGGGATCTTCCGCAAGCGGCCGGATGCTGCCAAGCATCTCGAGGCGGGAGCGAAGAAGGTGGTGATTTCCGCCCCCGCCATAGATCCTGATCTGTCGGTCGTCATGGGAGTCAACGACGGAGAGTATGACGCGACCCGGCACGACATTATTTCCAACGCGAGTTGTACGACGAATTGCATTGCTCCCGTCGTGAAAGTGCTGCTCGAGGACTTCGGGTTCGAGCGCGGGCTCATGACGACGGTGCACAGCTACACGAACGATCAATCGATTCTGGATCTTCCGCACAAGGATCTGCGGCGCGCTCGTGCGGCTGCCGTATCGATCATCCCCACGACGACCGGAGCCGCCGCGGCGACAGGCCTCGTCCTGCCTGACGTGATGGGCAAGCTGGACGGGATGGCCCTGCGCGTGCCGACTCCGGACGTTTCGATCGTTGACCTGGTGGCCGTCGTCGGCCAGCCGACGTCTGCGGAGGAACTCAACGACCGATTTCGCGCCGCGGCGGCGGGCTCCCTGAAGGGAATACTGGCGGTCGAGGATCGACCGCTGGTGTCAATCGATTATGTCGGGAATCCGTTCAGCTCCATCGTCGACTCGGCGCTGACCTCGGTGATCGACGGCACGCTGGTCAAGGTGATTTCCTGGTACGATAACGAGTGGGGGTACTCCAGCCGTTGTGTGGACCTCGCACGCATGATGGGTGAG
>JAOTWC010000172.1 GCA_029863105.1 Gemmatimonadota bacterium
TTTCGGTCGCCCGGCTTCGACTCCCGTGGGCCCGGCGGCCGGGCCACACACGCAGCTGGCCCAGAACATCGTCCTCGCATGGCTGGCCGGAAGCAGGATCATCGAGCTGAAGACCGTCCAGGTGAACGATCGCCTGGAGATTCCCCGGCCGTGCATCCACGTTCCGAACATCGGCTACAATGTCGAATGGTCGCAGGAACTGCGGGTCGGCGAATCGCTGATGGAGTACGCGAAGGCGGCGTATCTGATTCAGATTCTGAAAGAAACCCGGGCGTTCGGCGTGTTTCCCACGGAACACGGACTGGACACGGTATTCGACATCAGCGTCGGTTACGATCTGGAAGGAATCCGGGGCGACAAGGTGACGGGGTTCATTCGCGGGATGCAGAACCCGGCGGCGCGGTTCGACGAGCTGCGGGCTCAGCTCCCCGCCGACCTGTCGACCTATCGCGACCTGGACCTGCCCGAGTTCATCTCCGACTGCGTGACCCTGTCCACGTTTCACGGGTGTCCGGCCGATCAGATCGAAGGCATCTCGCGCTACATGCTCGAAGACCTCGGCCTGCACACGATCGTCAAGCTGAATCCGACGCTGCTCGGCTTCGACCGCGTGCGTGCGCTGCTCGTGGACGAGCTGGGGTACGAGCACCTCGCCCTCCGGCGGGAGGCGTTCGATGTCGACCTGCAGTACGAGGATGGGCTGGAAATTCTCCGCCGCCTCCGGCCTGTGGCGGAAGGCGTCGGTTCCACGATCGGCGCAAAGTTCACCAACACGCTCGTGGTGGAGAACGATCCGGCGATGTTCCCGACGCAGGCCGACCCCTACATGTACGTATCCGGCCCTCCCCTGCACGTCATCTCGATGAACCTCATGCAGCGGTTTCGAGAGGATCTCGGCTTCGAGTTTCCCGTGTCCTTCTCCGCCGGAGTGGACGTGAAGAACTTCCCGGCGGCGGTCGCCTGCGGGATGGTGCCGGTCACCACGTGTACGGATCTGTTGCGCCAGGGCGGCTTCGGGCGGCTGCCGGGCTACTTGAAGGCGCTCGCCAACGAGATGACGAAAGCAGGCGCCACGACACGCACCGATTTCGTGCTGGATGTGCACGGCCACCGGGATGCGGCCATGGCCTCGGCGGACGAGCTCGGTCTGAAGGGCGCGGATCGACGACTTCACGCGACCCGCGTCGCGGGCCGCCTCAACGGCCGCGGCATCGTGCCGGGGCTGGCGGCCAATCCCCGCTATCACGCCTCCGCCAACGCGAAGACGCCGCGGCGGATCGAAAGCACGCTCGCCCTGTACGACTGCATCAACTGCGACCTGTGCATATCCGCCTGTCCGAACGACGCGATCTTCGCCTACGAGGCGACGCCGCGCGACACGGGCACTCGCCGCCTGCGGATCGGCTCCGGCGGCGTCGTCGATCTGGGGGTGGGCGCCGGCTTCAGGATCGAGACGGCGCATCAGCTGGCCGTGTTCGACGGAGCGTGCAACGAATGCTCGAACTGCGAGCTGTACTGCCCGGAGCATGGCGCCCCGTTTCTGTTGAAAGAGCAGGTGTTCCTCGGTTCGGACCCGTTCTTCCGGTCGGAGCGTGATGGCTTCCACCTTTCCGGCGACATCCTCGAGGCACGCATCGGCGGCCGCCGGTTGGACCTGCGCGTGCCCGATGGAAGCGATGCCGTGGTGGTAGCCGACGGGGTCGAGTTCACCGTGGATTGGGAGACCCTCGCCGTCAGCGAGGTCGGCGTGACCGACGCCGGCCCCACGGAGCTCGACACCGCGGATCTGTGGCGAATGAAGACAGCCTGGGAGTCGGTGTTCCGCGCTCCCGTCCCCAACCCGGTGCGGCCGGGTTGCGATGGGCGCGTGCCGTGACACGGCGCACGAGGTTCACGAACCTGCGGATTTCCGTGCGCGGCGATGAGACGTCGCCGGCCGATCTTCTGGTCGAAAACGGTCGATTCGTCGAGGTGGCGCCGCCGAAGTCAGCGCCGGACGAGTCAGACGAGGAAACGATCGATTGTGGGGGGCGGATCGTGCTTCCAGGGGTAATCGACGGCCACGTTCATTTCGACGACCCGGGATTCACCCACCGCGAGAACTTCGCAACCGGAACGCGGGCCGCAGCCGCGGGCGGCGTGACGTGCGTTGTCGACATGCCCTGCACGTCGCTGCCCCCCGTCACCTCGCGAGCCAATCTGGGCGCGAAACTGGCCGTCATCGAACCGAAGGCGCACATCGACTTCATGCTGTGGGGCGGTGTGTCTGAGAACGCGCTGGAAGATCCGGACTGGCGCCGTAACCTCGCGGACATCGCAGCCGAAGGGGTCGGGTCGATCAAGGTGTACATGCTTTCCGGGATGGACACCTTTCGCGATGTCGGCCGCAGCCAGCTCGCAGACATCCTGCGTGAGACGGCGACGCTGGGGATCCCGGTCGGCGTGCACGCGGAAGACCGCGAACTGGTGCATGGGCTCACCGCCCGGTTGCAGGCGGAGGGTCGGGACGGCCCACTCGATTACGCCGCGTCGCGGCCCCCCGAGGCGGAAGTGTCCGCCGTGCGGACGATGTGCGAACTGGCTGTCGAGACGGGTGCCCGGGTCCATATCGTACATCTCGCCACCGGCCGGGCCCTCGACGTACTGACGGAATTTGCCGCCGCGGGTGCACCGGTGAGCGCCGAGACCTGCCCCCAGTATCTCGCGTTCACGGCGGCGGACCTGGCCGCGCTCGGCGCGCTCCTGAAGACCGCGCCTGTCGTGAAGTCGGCCGCGGACCGGGAGCGGTTGTGGGAAGGGCTCACCCGCGGCGAGCTGGCGTACGTGGCGACGGATCACGCCGCGGGCCAGTGGCCGGACGAGAAGCACACGGGTTCCATCTGGACCGACTACGGAGGCGTCCCGCTCGTCGAGCTCTCCCTGCCGTACCTGTACTCGGAAGGCGTACGAACCGGCCGAATCACACTTCAGCGTCTGACGGAGGTAACGGCATCCGAGCCCGCCCGATTCTTCGGCGTGGAGCGTCGGAAAGGCCGAATCGAACCGGGGCTGGATGCGGACCTTGTCGTCATCGACGAAGACGAATCCTGGACGGTGCGGGCGGAGCGCCTCCACAACCTGAACCGGTACAGTCCATTCGAGGGTCACAGTTTCACGGGCCGAGTCCGAGCCACCTATGTACGGGGGGAACCCGTCTACGTCCGCCGGGATGACGGATCGGAGACGTTCGGCGAGGAGGGGTTCGGCCGCCGGGTGCGGAGAGAGACACCGGTTTCATGACGACGATCCTCGGCAACGGCGCGGTCATTACGGGCGGCGATGGCTCCCGGGTCATTCCCGACGGCGCCGTCGCCTGGCGCGACGACCGGATCGTCGCCGTGGGTCCGGAAGAGCAGCTCCGGGGCGCGCTGCCGGACGCGCAGTTCCTCGACGCCCACCGCGGCACGATCATGCCGGGCCTGGTGAACCTGCACCATCACTTCTACTCGGCGCTCGCCCGCGGGCTCGATCCCGGCACGCCGATGGTGAACTTCAGCCAGATCCTCGACCGCCTGTGGTGGAGGCTCGACCGGGCGCTCGATCCGCAGACCATCGCGCTGTCGGCCCGCCTCAGTGCGGCCGAATGCGTTCGCTGGGGCTGCACCACGGTGTTCGACCACCACGCGTCGCCGTCGTGCATCGGGGGTAGCCTCGATCTCATCGCGGCCGCCGTCGAGGAAGCCGGAATCTCGGCCGTCCTGTGCTACGAGGTGACGGACCGGAACGGACCGGCCGGTGCCCGGGCCGGAATCGACGAAAACCTCAGGTTTTTGCGCGAACGCGCCGACCATCCTCGAATCCGCGGCGTGTTCGGCCTGCACGCGAGCTTCACCCTGCTCGACGAAACCCTGGCCGCCGTGGCCCGTGAACGACCGGCCGGCGCCGGGTGCCACATCCACGTCGCCGAGGATCGAGTCGACATCGAAGCGTCGGTGTCGGCGTTCGGGCGGCGACCGATCGACCGGCTCGGGGACGCCGGGCTGCTGGACGGACGAGCTCTGCTGGCCCACGGCATCCACCTCGACGCGGACGAGTACGCGGCCGTCGCCGAAGCCGGTGCCACGATCATCCACAACCCGGAGTCGAACGCGAACAACGCGGTCGGTCGTCTCGACGTCCCGCGGGCCGCCGGTCTGGGTTGCCGGGTGGGGCTCGGCACCGACGGCATGTCGTCGGCCATGCTGCGTGCGCTCCGGTTCGCCTTCCTGATGCAGCGCGGGGCAAGCGGGGACCCGACAAGCGGCTTCGAGCACGTCCCGGGATTGCTGGCGACCAACGTCGCACTGGCGCGGACGTGGCTGGACGAGCCCCTGCTGGGCCGGCTCGCCCCGGAAGCCCCGGCGGACCTCATGGTGGTGGACTCGGCTCCGCCCACGGAACTGGCAGCGGAAAACACCTTCGCGCATCTGGTGTACGG
>JAOTWC010000173.1 GCA_029863105.1 Gemmatimonadota bacterium
ACGAAGTCACCATGGACGAATGTGCACCGGTCCATCGTTTCCCGCTCTGCCGCAAGATCCTTCGCGACCGCCTGATAGGCGCGCGACTCGTCCACCAGCGTCGCCTGAGCTGCAACGGACGTGAGCAACTCATGGCTGATGGCACCGATCCCGCTCCCGACGTCCAGCAGTCGGGCCCCCGATATACGCTCGTTTCTGACGGCCTGTATCAGCCATCGTGTCGTCGCGTTGGGGCCGCGCTTTTGATATCGAGCCCGATCCCGACGGGCGATCTTCTCGCTGAACACTCCGTCAGCGGCGTCGCAGTGACAGCAGGTCATGCCCGGGCCGTCACACGCCGAACTGCGTGAGATGATGATCGAGGTGCTTGAAACAGCTCCAGCCCCGCTCTGGGGCACTCATGTGTCCAAAGATCGGGTGGCGTGAGGCTCGCGGTCCTGCGTCGATGAACGAGTCGAGCGCGGCGAGCAGGCGGAGCATCTCCTTCTCGAAGTTCCGCTCCTCCGCCTGCACGTATTGCGGATGAGTCCGCGTACCCCTCGGATAGGGTTTGTCGCTGAGCACCATCCTCCGGATCAACGGGGCGAACAGGCGTACGATGACGGGTGTCCCCGTCAGGGTCTTGCCGTTCGCCACTTCCTGTATTTCCGCGCAATGAGCGAGCATCTGGGCCACGGTCATCGATCCCCACTCGGGCTTCGATTCCGGTGTCAGCCGGCCGAGTCGGCCCAGGCAAGTCTTGAGCACTTCCTCCGTGAACAGGCTTTGCTCGATGGTTCACCTCCCGTCCGACTGCACGGCGAGATACCGTGAGAGTTCTTCTCGCAGCTGCGCGAACCGAGCTTCGAACTTCTGCGTGCTGCGGCCCCACAGGGCCCGGGCGAGCCCGAGGCCGGCGGTCACGGTAGCCGTCATCACCCCGATCCCTCCCAGCACGGTGGCCGGCTCCAGGATCGCGCCGGCGATGCCACCCGCTGCCAGGCCGCCGGCAACCGACAGCCCCCAGGTCAGCGCGGCCGCGCCGCCCCGGTCACCCATCATCCGAACTCTCGTGACGTCTCCACCCGGTGTGATCGTTACCGCGAGTTCGCTCGGCTGCCCCGACGTCTTCCATTCGACCGCGCCCAGTACTTCCTGGACACCTCCCTGACGCTGCGTGACTCCTCGAACGCGGTCGACGAGACGAAGCATCTCGTCGCGCGACAACTTACGGCTGGACGCCAGGTGCGACGCGTAGAGTGTGGGTCCTCCCCACAGGGCGGCCCGCGCGGCGGAGCGGTCCTCCAGGGCAGCGGCGGCCTGCTTGACGAATTTGGGCTCCACGCCGATTTCTCTCGCGATGTCGGCCAACACGGGGAGGGAAAGTCCGTCACCGGTCTCCGAGCCCGACTGCTGCTGCAGGTCGGTTGCCTTGCGGAGGATCAGCGCCACTTCCTTGTCGGAATACAGCCGTCCGTCGTGTTCGATTGTCTCCCCCCCGGCCGAACTTCGTGTCGCTCGGACCACGTCGCAGAGGGATCCATTTTATCCTCGCCAACCGCGAACGGCCAACTCGGCAATGGGGCGTGCAGCACAGATGTCAGATATCGAACGCGAGGCTGAACAGCAGTTCGTGCGCGTTGAATATTTTGTCCGGATCGTTGGATTCGCGAGTCTCGAATTCGTATCCCAATTCGAAGCTCAGGCCGGATCCGAACCAGCGCCTCCACACGATGTCCGCGATGTACTGGCGATCGCTTCGCAACACATCCTGTTCTTCGATTTCCACAAACTGCCCATCGTAGTCCTTCTTGCGGACCGTGAGGCCGAATTCAAGCTCGCTTCGGGAACCGAGTGCCGGAAAGCGGTACTCCGTACCGAATGTCCAGCGGGCGTAGTCGCCATCGGTGCCCACCTCCTCGTTGCGCTCGAAGCGGGCGCCGATCTCCCATCTCCGGTCACCCGACAGGCGGTTATCCAATCGGAGACCGATATGCGGCTTGAAGGAACTGAGCTGTTCGTCCTCAGTGAACTGCTTCCAGCGAGCCGCACCGTATGCCTGAAGCCTGTTGTTCCGGGTAATGCGAAATTCGACTTCCTGCGTGATCCGGTACTGGTCCGACAAATCCCTGTCTTCCGACGAACCGCGCAAGGAAACTTCTGCTTTTGTGGACGGCCGAACCGTGCCCGACAGGACAGGCGCGAACTCGATCCGCCCGGTGTGACTCAATCTGTCCCAGCGCTCCGTATTCGTGTAGGCGTGTTGAGCCATCGCGTAGTCAATCATCATGATCGGCTCGGTAGCGTGGTTCTGGAATCTCAGATGCAAGCTCGGAACGAAACCGTACGACTGCACGTCATCGAGATTGTGGTCGATGTTCGAGTAATAGTAGTTGGACGCTCGCACCTGGCCGTGCCACAACCCACCGGGCGAGGGAGGAGCGCTTGTCTCTGCGTCCTCCAAAAAGGCCGGCGGCTGGGCCTCCGGTTGAAGCACAGTTGGGGGACTGGCAACCGGGTCTGCCTGCGCCGTGGCGACAACCGGCCGCGGCTCGACAATCGGAGGAGGCTCGACCCGCGCCCCCTGGGCGTCGGCCTCCAGCGGGGCTTCGGCATCAGCCGCCCTGAGCAGCCACGTATCGGCCGGAGCCGTCGACGGAAGCAGGCCGCGCGCCTGCCTGGCGGCCCGCCGCGTAGGGAATCGTCCAACCACCACCCGGTAGGTTGTCGCCCCGTCGACCATCCCATCAATGACCGAAACCGCCAGAGTCGTGCCGGCCTGCTCGTTCCGGACCCGAGCGGCATGGTCGAAATCGGGGGACGAGAAGACGACCCACGTCCAGTATTCACGGGCCTGCCCATGTCCGACTCGCGCCTGCAGAGGCATCAGCATGAGCAGCAAGCAAAAGACCCGGAGCCTGCCTTGACCCATCATCATCCGACGACGCCGGCGATCGGCCGACAGTCGGCATCACGCCCGACTGACAGCCGCTTCTCGCACAGGGCGATCAACGCCCCGGTCATGGAACGTCGCGTTTCGAACAGAGTGCTGATGTAGATGTGGCGCACGAGCGTCAGCGTGGCATAGCTGCGTACGTCCTCTCGTCTGGCTTCGCCAGCAAACCGCACGAACGCATTCTCGAACGCCTGCTCGAGATCTCGCAGGGCCAGCGGATCTCCGGTCCGACGGATCGCCAACTCGGTCAGGTGGCCGATGAAATTTCCGGCGTCCAGTGCGGGATCTCCCATCGTGTACAGGTCAAGGTCAAGGATGTACGTGCGGTTTCCATCGACGACCACGTTACCGGCGTGAAGGTCCCGATGTATCGGCTGGAGCGGCCGCTCTCCCATCGAGGCACCGAGCCGCTCGCACTGGGCGAGAATCCGCCGGATACGAGGCGACCATCGCGGATTGAGTGAGGCCACCAGCGGCAGCTTTTCGTGGAGGATTCGCAGTTCATCCGACATTGTGTGCCGGCGGCGGGTCGGCGGCCCCAGTTGATTCAGCTTGTGCAGTCCCCGGGCAATGCGACGCGCGACGAGGCGCCCGTCGGGTCCGGTCAGCAGCTCTGTCGCCGGCATCCCGGGCACACGTCGCTGCAGCCACATGTTCCATTCCGGGACGCACCCGACAGGCTCGGGAGTCGAGATGCGGTCAATGCTCGATGGGCCGAAGCCGGACCTGTAGAGATGACCGCACAACGCATATGTGTCGGAGTCCAGGCCTCGCGCTCGAACCTTGCCGATCATCCGCAAGGTGCCGAAATCGTACTCAACCAGGCAGCGTCGGCCAGGTTTGTGCCTGAGCACGCGGATTTTCTGCAAGACGAGGCTCCCGCCGCCGGGATCCAGACGGCCCGACAGGGGCAGCAGCTTCTCCTCGGCCCTGTCTAACTGCAGCGCGCCGGTCAGAAAGTGAAACGCGGGATCCTCCCTGACCCCGAGGGTGTCCTCGACCCCTGGGTGGCTTCCGGATCGCCTGCCGAGCCGAGGCCTCGGACCCGCATCGAGGATGGCTTCGGACCGCCTGATCAGTGCTTCGGTGGCTTCCGGCCAGTCCGCCTCGCGAAACCGAAACGGGTGTGGTGCGAGCGCAAACAGGCATCGCGCGGTATACAGACGGACTCGCGCTGTCGAAGGTCGGTCTGCGACGCTCGCGTACCCGTCGAGCAGCGCCTCCTTCGCTTGCACCGCCGCAGCCTGGTCCATTCGTCCACGCAGCACGTCGCGTTCGAGATGCGCGACGAAGTTGCCTATGTCGGTGGCAGGGTCGCCGATCGCGCTCTCGTCGAAATCGAGCACCGCGACGCGATCATTCTGCAGCAGCACCTGTTTCGCGTAAAAGTCTCCGTGAACAGGTGAGTAGACCGGATCCTGTTCTCCCAGATCACGCCCGATCCGCTCGGCCAGCCCGGCGACTCTGTTTGTCAGCCGGGGGTGAATGAAGCCGACGGCGGCAGCCACATCGGTCAG
>JAOTWC010000175.1 GCA_029863105.1 Gemmatimonadota bacterium
CCCGGACGATGCCACGGGCCTCAACAACCTCGCCGTGGCCTACCAGGACCAGGGTCAGCTCGATCTGGCGGCGGAGATGTTCGGCCGCGCGATAGACGTGGAGCCGTACACGGCACACTTCTACCCCAACCTGACCAACGCGCTGTACGACGACGGGCAGATCGACTCTGCGCGGGCCGTCATGGACAGTTTTGCGGTAGCATTTCCCGATCACCCGAACCTCTCCTGGTTGCGAGCAAGCTTCGCGTATGTGGATGGCGATCCGGAGGCCGCGGAGGCCGAGCTGGATCCCCTGCTCAACAGCGCGGTGCTGTCATTGCGCCGCCAGGCGAACTGGCACGTATCCAATCTGCGGATCCGGCAGGGAAGACTCAGAGAAGGCCTGGCGGCCTGGCGCCAGTCGGTCGAACACCTGACCGCCTTCGATGAAGAGCGTCGCGGGAGCAGGTTGGACCTCGACGTCCGGCGAGACACGGCCGGCGCCCGTGAGCGAATGCTTGCCGCGATCGAGGCGGCATCGGACTCGCTCGTGGACGAGTTCGCGGGCGAACTATCCAGTTTCTTCTATGCGGCGGGAGACGTCGGACTCGGCGACCGGTATTACGAGCGAGAGATGATCGTGGACTCCGTTCGGATTGCCAACACGCCCGACCGCTTCAAGCGGCTGCGGGAGCTGAACCACCGTTACGATCGCAGCCTCGCGATGGGCGACTACGAAGCCGCGGTTGGGGCATACCGCGAGGCAAATGCGGAAGCGCTCCGGCAGGTCCGTCGGGTCGATCCGGCACGTTGGGCGCGTCGCCCGATTCCCGCGTTCGAAGGCCTGAGTCAGGCGGACAGCGTCATCGCCCGCTACGAGACGTGGATGGGCCGGCGCCAGCTGGGATTTCGAGCGGCCGCCGACTCGCCGGGCCTTCCGCTTGCCCTCGAACGCCTCGGCCAGCTGTACGATGCGAATGGCGACACCGAAAATGCGGCGCTCTACTACGCGCAGTTCGTCGACCTGTGGGCGAACGCTGACGCCGAGTTGCAGCCGCGCGTAGCCGCGGCGCGGGAGAGGCTGGAGGAGATCATCCGGGCGAGGGGATAGGGCCGGCGATTCCCGGCGCGTCAACAGACTGTCACACCCCCCTCGCACCTTTCTCATCCAGCCAGCGCGATCGGCCGACCCCACTCGACCGGCGTGCTTCAACCACCCCGGCTGCTGCCGCGTATGGCGGCGGCCGGGGTGCGCTTCTTCTGGGGGGTTCCGGTCGTCACAAGCCTCTGACTGTACAGGTGTACAGGTAGAGTCTCGCCAGCGGTCAGGCCGTGCACTCCATGCACGTGGCCGTCTCCGGGAAGACCTCCAGCCGCGCCAGCGGAATCTCCCCGCCGCACTCCGTGCAAGTGCCGTAGGTCCCGTCCTCGATCCTGTTCAACGCCTGCGTCAGCCCGGCGAGTTTCATCTCCTGGCGCTCGTGCAGGTTCCGGGTCATCGCCTGATTCTGCAGCTCGTCCATGCGCGACAAGCGGCCGACCGCGGTCTGGTCGAGTTCGACCGGTTTCAGACCCTCCGCTGTCGTGTTCATGCTCTGCTCGAGGCGCGTGAGTTCGGCCGCGAGCGTGGCTCGCAGTTCGGCGAGCTGCTGTTCATCCATCAGCGGCTGGTCGCTCCGGCCAGCTCCGCGAGTCCGCCGATCAGGCCGATCGTCACGGGCGTCACGAGGAAGATCAGGATCGAGAACCCGACGGCCTGGGCTTCGGCGACGCCCAGCGGCAAGAGAAGCGCGATCGCCGTAACCTCGCGCACGCCGAGGCCGGCCACGCTGATCGGCAGCATCGCCGACAGGATGATCCCGGAGCGGATCCAGCACATCGCCAGGAACGACACATCCAGGCCTATACCGGCCGCAATCGCGTAGAACGCCAGACAGCCGCACAGATGTGCGATCAGCGAGCTCACGAAGATGACCAGCACCTGGCCGCGGCTGGCAGTGGAGTAGATCAGAAACGCCTTCGCGGTGCGCACCGCGATTCCGCGCCACCGGCCCGACGAAGCGTCGTCCACGAGTCCGTCCAGCCTCGTCCTCAGCCACTCCATGGTCCCGCGCCCGAACAGGACGATGCCCGCGCACACAAGGACGCCCGCCAGCACGACGCCGGCCCACAGCGGGTCTGCCCGGTCGAACGCGACCGCCACGGCCCCGATGGCGAGCAGAAGCGCCGTCGCCACCACGCGATCGACGACCAGTGCGGCGCCGATCACCTCCACCTTCACTTGCCTGGAAAACTGCACCACCCGGGCCACGAACGACGCGATCGTCCCGCCCGGGACGAGGAGTCCGTAGAACACGGCCGACAGCCCGATGAAGAACACCTTCCGGAGGGGCAACATCGCACCCTGCATGCCGAGCAGGAGCCGCAAGCGCATCGCGGCAAAGAATCGTGTGGCCAGCGCAAATCCCACGGCGACCGCCACGCTCGCGACGTTCGCGCCCGCCACGGTCGCGATCACGTCGGTTGTGTCCAGCAGATAGAGAATGAGCGCAAGAACGATGACCGCGAAGGCGTAGCGGGCGGCGGTTTTCAGGCCCCCCGTCTTCATCGTGTGGATGCCGTGAGCACGTTCTCCCCGGTCATGTGAGGCGGGACGTCCACGCCGAAGTAGGTGAGCATCGTCGGTGCGAAATCGATCACCGACATCGTGTCCCGAGTCGGCGTCACGTTGTCATCCGCCACGACGAGAAATCCCTTCTCGGACGGATGGTGTGGCAGGTAGCCGTGGTTCCCGCGATGGACCGGATTGAACATCCGGATCCGCTGCTCCCGCCCGCTCGCGGCGAGGTAAAAATTCGCCACGGGCTGATAGAAATCGTGGGGGAAGAAGATCGTGCCGGGCTGCGCCAGCACGTAGTACTCACCGAACGCATCGTCTTCGAAACACACGTGGTACGGATGCATGTCCCGGTAGTGCAGCAGGCTGCAATCCGGCAGCTGCTCGATCAACGGCTTCAGCGTGTCGCGCGCCCGATCGGTATGAAACCACAGCCGGGCCATCCCCAGTTCGCAGTAGTAGCTGTATTCGTCGCGCGGTACTCCGGACCGCTTGAGCGTCTGCATGAGCGGGATCGTCCGTTCGACCGGATCCTGACCGTGATCCGACAGCAGGACGAGCGTGTGTCCCGTGCGCGCACAGCGCTCGCACAGGTCGGCGACGAATCGATCCGTCCGCAGCAGCGCCTCCCGCATCCCGGCCTCGTCGTCGATATGCCAGTGCTGGTAGAGGTCGAACGCGTGCATCTGCAGGAAGTCGAAGCCGATCGCGTCCGACGGGATGTCGCGGATGAGCCCTGGAAGCGCGCGGAACCGGAGGGTGAGCATGTACCTCGTGTCCGTTTCCAGCAGGCTGAGCAGGGTCGGATACCCGTTGAATTCGTCCATGATCTCCGGTCTGGACGCCCGCTGGATCTCACTCAGCCGGTGCAGCGTGAACTCGCGCCGGCGTCGCGGCGGGATCGCCGCCAGGTCGAAATCGGGATCGAACCGCTGCCGCACGCCCTGGGCCGTCGTCGTCACGATGTCCGGCAGGGCGTCGACGAGGCGCTGCCCGATCGTCCGCGTTCGATCCGCCTTCAGGCTGACCTGCCAGATCTCGCTCTGATGCGGGTAGACGCCGCTGATCAGGATCGGTGTGAGGTCGGTGCTCGGAATGATCGACAGTTCGATCAGCGAATGCCGGCGGATGAGCTCGGCGATCGTCGGCGTCGCGTCGGCCGAAATGCGGCGCAGGTCGAGACCGGGAACGTAGCAGACCACGACTTTTTTGCGGTTCATCGGACAAACGTGAGGCTCTGCCCAGATCAGCGCTAGGCGCCCGGCGTCGTTACGGAGTCGGCGGTCCGAGCCTCCACAATTCGCCGCGGTCCTCGTCCGTCACGACGTAGAGCGCGCCGTCGGGCCCCTGGCGCACGTCGCGCACGCGCTGTCCGCGATCCCACAGCAGGTGCTCCTCGCCTGTGACCCGCCAGCCGCCCGCCGACGCCGGGCCGCTCGCCGTGTCGGGCGCGAGCTCGAGGCGGACGAGCCGCTCCTCCTTGAGGGCGCCGACGAACAGGCTGCCCCGCCAGCCCGGGAACGCGTCGCCGCTGTACCACTGGGCGCCCGAGGGCGCGATGACCGGATCCCAGTAGTAGACCGGCTGCCGGATCCCCGTGCGCTGCGTCCGGGAACCGCGGATCCCGCGGCCCGAGTACTCCTCGCCGTAGGACTGGATCGGCCAGCCGTAGTTCACGCCCGGCTCGATCAGGTTCAGCTCGTCGCCGCCCCGGGGGCCGTGCTCGATCGTCCACAGCCGGCCGTCGGGGTCGAACGTGGACGCCTGGACGTTGCGATGGCCGCGCGTCCAGATTTCCGGCCGCGTGCCGTTCTGCCCGACGAACGGATTGTCGGCCGGC
>JAOTWC010000174.1 GCA_029863105.1 Gemmatimonadota bacterium
CTCGGGGGGAGACTTTGTAAAGACATCGACGGGATTCGGACCGGGCGGGGCGACGGCTGAGGACGTCGCCCTGATGCGCCGGGTAGTCGGACCCTCACTGGGAGTGAAGGCTTCGGGCGGGATTCGCACATTTGCCGACGCGCAGAAGATGATTGCCGCTGGCGCCAGCCGCATCGGTGCAAGCGCAAGCGTAAAGATCATTCAGGGAGTTCAGCCATGACGCAGAAGCTCGTTGACCTACGAACGTATGCCTTCCTGGACAGCCTTCAGCCGCAGCACGCTGCGTACCTGGGCACGGTGGCGCGCGGCTTCCTGCCGCTTCCGGGGGACACGTCGCTCTGGATCGAGATCTCGCCGGGTATCGAGATCAATCGGATCACGGATATCGCTCTCAAGTCCACACGGGTGCGACCGGGGATGCAGGTAGTCGAGAGGTTGTTTGGTCTGCTCGAAGTGCACCACGAGGTGCAGGCGGAAGTTAGGGCCGCGGGAGCGGCCATCCTCCAGGCTCTCGGGGTGGACGAATCCGATCGACTGAAGCCGCGGGTCATTTCGAGCCAGATCATCAGGAACGTCGATGCGCACCAGGTGCAGTTGGTCAATCGGATGCGGTTTGGCCATATGCTGCTGGCCGGACAGACCCTCTACGTCCTGGAGGTGGAACCCGCAGGATATGCTGCTCTGGCGGCGAACGAGGCGGAAAAGGCCGCCAATCTGAACATCCTCGAAGTTCGCGCCTACGGCAGCTTCGGCCGGGTTTATCTCGGCGGTGAAGAGCGCGACATCATGGCCGGTTACGGGGCGGCAGTCGCGGCGATCGAGGGAATCGACGGGCGGGAGATGGACACCGGGCGCAAGGCTTGAAGTCGTGGGACGCACGGAGTCGAGCGGAAGGTTGATTAGACAACAGCAGCGCGGCCGAGCCGCGCATTCCATGTCCACGGGAGGACACAATGGCTGAAGAGTACGGCGCGATCGAAGCCCTCGGGATGATCGAGACCCGGAGCTACGCGGCAATGGTAGAGGCGGCAGACGCGATGGTGAAGGCTGCCCGGGTGGAATTGGTCGCCTACGAGAAGACGGGCGGCGGGTACGTAACAGCCGTCGTGCGCGGCGATGTCGCCGCGGTGAAAGCAGCCGTGGATGCGGGCGCGCGCGGTGCCGAGAAGGTCGGCGAGCTCGTCGCGATTCATGTCATCCCGCGGCCGCACGCGAACGTCGAGGGGACGTTGCCGGTCACTCGGGCCGAACCCACCAAGACGGCCAAGAAGTAATCGGGCCGGGGAGCTACCGATGCTCGTAGGAAGGGTCGTCGGGACGGTCGTGGCAACACAGAAGGAGCCGTCCCTTGAAGGGTTGAAGTTTCTTCTCCTGAAACAGCTCGACGTTCATGGGAAGGAAACCGGAGCCAGCATCGTGGCGGCGGACGCCGTCGGCGCGGGCCTGGGCGATGTCGTGCTGTATGCGACGGGGAGCTCGGCTCGCCAGACCCGGGTGACGGAGAACCGACCCTGCGACGGTGTCGCCATGGCGATTGTGGATACCCTGGAGGTGAACGGCCAGGTGACGTATGACAAGGCGGGAGACGAGCGATGATCGACGACACGCAAGTCCAGGCCGTGATCGAACGCGTCATGTCCGAACTGCATCACCCTGAGCCCGGCTCGCACGGCCTCCGGCCACAGCCGGTCGTGGGCCGCCAGCCTCCGTTACCTTCGGCTTCACCGCGGCTCGGAAACAACCTGTTCCCGGACGTGGACACCGCCGTGGAGGCGGGCCGAACCGCGTTTCGTGAGCTCCACGACCTGCCTCTGTCTATTCGGGAGAAGATGATCGCGCACGTCCGGCGGGCCATGCGCGAGAATGCCCAGTCGCTCGCCTACGAGGCCTGGCAGGAGAGCGGCATGGGCCGTTACGAAGACAAGATCGAGAAGATCCTGTTGAACGCCGACAAATCACCGGGAACGGAATACCTCACGTCGACGGCCTGGACGGGAGACGGAGGGCTGACGGTTGTCGAGTACGCGCCGTACGGTCTGATCGGTTCGATCATTCCGAGCACGAATCCGATCTCCACGGTCGTCTCCAACACGATCTGCATGGTCTCCGCCGGAAACGCGATCGTCTTCAATGCGCATCCGGGAGCCAGGAACAGTTCCAATAAGGCCGTCCAACTGGTCAATGATGCGATCATCGAGGCTGGAGGGCCTGCGAATCTCGTATCAGCCGTCGCAGAACCGACGATCGAGTCAGCAACGGCTCTCATGGCTCATCGGGGCGTCAACCTCCTCACCGTGACCGGCGGTGCCGGAGTGGTGAAGGCGGCGATGAGGAGTGGAAAGCGGGCCATTTGCGCCGGGCCGGGCAACCCTCCCGTGGTCGTCGACGAGACCGCCGACGTGGACAAGGCGGGCCGCGACATCGTTCGGGGGGCCTCGTTCGACAACAACATCATCTGCACGGACGAGAAGGAGACTTTTGCGGTTGCGTCGATCGCCGACGAACTCAAACGCGCCATGTGCGCACACGGCGCCGTTGAGATCGACTCCGCTCAAATCGAACGACTGAAGTCGGCGATCTTTACGGAGGTTCCACCTCGAGGACGCCACGGAGTCATGAACCGAGAGTTCATCGGTAAGAACGCCAGTGTCCTGCTCAACGCCATCGGTATCGATGCCGGAGACGAGGTCCGGCTCATCGTCGCCGAGGTCGATCGAGATGATCAGCTCGTATTCTCGGAGCAGATGATGCCCGTCCACCCCCTGGTGAGGGTACGTGACGCGGACGAGGGCATCGATCTAAGCAAACTGGCGGAGCACGGTTTCCGGCATACTGCGGTGATGCACTCGCGGAACCTGGACAACCTGAGCCGCATGGCCCGGGTCATGGATTGCAGCATCTTCGTGAAGAACGGCTCGTCGTTCGACGGACTCGGCTACGGGGGTGAGGGACATTGCTCGTTCACCATCGCGAGTCCCACGGGCGAGGGTGTTACGAGCCCGATCAGCTTCAGTCGCATCCGGCGCTGTGTCCTCAAAGACTATTTCCGGATCGTATAGGTGAGCCCTCACGCGACTGGTCTGGCACGGAGATGATCGAACCGGCACTCGCCCTGGTCGACTTCTCCAGCATTGCGTCCGGGATCGAAGCCGCCGACGCCATGGTCAAACGAGCACCGATCGACACGATCCGCGCGGGAACGGTTCAGCCCGGGAGGTATCTGGTCCTGATCGGTGGGGCCGTAGCCGACGTGGAGGAGTCCCTGTCCGCCGGACGCGAAGTCGGCGGGACCAGCGTGCTTGATCATGTGTTTCTGCCGAACGTTCACCCGGGAGTCGTGGAGGCAATCACCGGTAGTCGCGTGCCGGATCGAACGGATGCCATCGGCGTAGTGGAAACGCGCACGGCAGCGGCCGCGATCCAGGCCGCGGACGCGGGGCTCAAGAGTGCGGGCGTGCGGCTCGTCGAGATCCGCCTGGCCGACGGCCTCGGCGGCAAGGGAATCGTGTTCTACTCGGGGACCGTGGCCGATGTCGAAATCGCTGTCGAGACTGGTGTCGGTGCGTTGGACAGGCCGGACCTGCTCATTCAGCGAGTCATCATCCCGCAGCTCCACGCCGAGATGTGGGACAATGTGTCGGCCGCCACGCCGTTCGTTCAGCGGACAGGCGGCCTGGGATGAAATTCGCACGCGTAATCGGCACGGTCGTGGCCAGCCACAAATACGACGGGCTCGAAGGCATCAAGCTCATGCTCGTTCAGCCGCTCGACAAGACACTGGCGAACAGCGGCAGTCCGCAGGTAGCGGCCGATGCCACCGGCCAGGCCGGGCCGGGTTCGCTGGTGTTCGTCGTGGGAAGCCGCGAGGCCGCCCAGGCCCTGCCCGACGTCTTCGTTCCCGTGGACCTGTCGATTACCGGCATCATCGACGACGTGCACAGGAGCGGTTGACCATGTATCTCGGCCGCGTTACCGGATCCGTCGTGGCAACCGTCCAGATCAGCCATCTCGACGGTCGAAGGTTATTGCTCGTGGAGCGGTTGGATCTCGCGGGAAACACGACCGAGCAGTACGACATAGCGGTGGACGAGACCAGGGCGGGTCCCGGCGACACGGTGCTCGTGCTGGATGAAGGCAACGGCGCCCGTCAGATCCTCGGTCTAGACCCTGGGGCCATTCGCGCCGTGATCGTCGGCGTCGTGGATGACGTGTTCGAAGGATAGTCGGCCGACCGGGAGAATTTGGTAGATCGTTCGATCAAACTATGCCGGAACCGGCACGATGCACGAGATCCGCGAACGCCGGTGTCAGGCTAGCTCCACCGACCAGCGCACCATCGATGTCGGGCATCGCCATGAAAGCACCTATTACGGAGGCGGTTACGCTCCCTCCGTACAAAAGACGCGTCTTCCGGGCCGCGAGTTCGCCGAATGCGG
>JAOTWC010000176.1 GCA_029863105.1 Gemmatimonadota bacterium
CGAGTGAGGCGATCCCAAGCACGTACAGGAATCCGATCGGCGCGTCCGCAACAATGATCTCCACGAGACCCCACTGCGTTGGCAGCGGCGCGGCAAATGGGATCACCGCGAACAACACCGTGGCCGGAATGAGCGCCAGAGCAGGTGCCAGGTAGAAGAACGCCTGATTCGCCCGGCCCGGAGCCACTTCTTCCTTGAGGAGAGTCTTGGCACCGTCGGCCAGCACCTGGAACAAGCCGATGGGACCCACGCGATTGGGTCCGCTCCGATCCTGAATGAATCCGGCGACGCGCCGCTCTACATAGGTCGACAATACGACTGCCACGAGCAGAAACGTGAACCCGATCACCGCTTTGAGAAGCGTCGCGACAACGAACGCGGAACCCGTGATCGGAATCATGCTACCTGGCCCCCGTAACCGTGGCGCGGCCGGCAGTCCGGCCTCCCTTGAGGCCCAGGCCTCGCCAGCTGAGTCCTTCCAGTTCCGGAGTCGCGGCTGCCATCGAACCGAACGCCGCGGCTACGTCTCGCATCGGCGGGCGATCGGGTTCCACTTCACGCAGCAGGCGGTCGATCACCATCCACCCGGGGCGCGCTACGCCCGGCGGCTGCATCGCCTGATGGAACCGCTGCACGAGGCCATCGAAGTTGACGTAGGTGCCGTCGGCTTCACCAGCGCCGGCCAGTGGCAGGATGACCGTTGCGCTGCTGGCGCCCTCGGTCATATGCGTTCCCAGGTACACATAGAATCCGGCCTGCGCACCGTAGTCGGATCCCGCGTCCAGAAGCCGATCGCCGGCCACGAGGAGGGTCTGCCCCGCCTCGGGTACCGGTACGGCGTCGGTCTCGGAGAAGCCGAACAGCTCGGCGCCGGCGCCGTTCGGGGCGCGGTCCTGCCGCAGTTTCAGACGCGGAAAGCCCGGAAGCTCCACCTCCTCGCCACGGGACATCCGATAGCCTCCACCCGCAATTCCAAGGGCGCCGATCAACTCACGCAGGGCGAACAGGGTCTCGTTGCTTTCACCCGGATGCACGACAGCGACACCTCCGGCGCCCCACGGCGCCGAGGCGGCGATCCACTCGATGGCTTCGGACCAGGTCACGGCCTCCAAGACGTCCCCGCGGCGGATCATCGGCACGTCCAATCGCAATCCCCGATTGGCCATGACCAGGTGGCGTCGCCCTTCGTCGCACATCCAGTAGCCGTTCACGTCCGCGTTGTATCTCGGTTTGACGCGAACGACCTGATTCTCCTTGACGTTTACTTCGATGTTGCAGCCCTGGCTGCAACCCGCGCAGATACCGGGTGCCGTATCCATGTCCCATGCACGTGCCTTGAAGACGAAGTCCTCGTGTACGAGCGCGCCCACCGGACACACGTCGACGATATTGCCACGAAACGCGTGCTCGAGCTCCTGGCCGGGAAACGTGTCGATGTAGGCTTTGTGGCCACGCTGGGCCACTACGAGGGAATTGTCTCCGGCGATGTCTTCCATGAACCGAACACACCGCGTGCAGATGATGCAGCGATCGGCGAAGTACAGAATGTCCTCGGCGATTCGATCGCGGCCGAGCACGAGTTTCGGTTCCTCATACCGGCTGCTCAGCTGCCCCGTCTCGTAGGCGTAGTCCTGAAGCATGCACTGACCGGCGGCATCACATATTGGACAGTCGAGCGGATGATTGAGGAGGAGGAATTCGATCACACTCCGCCGGGCTTCCAGTGCCTGTTCGGATTGCGTGTGCACAATCATCCCCTCCTGCGCAATCATTACGCAGGAAGGCTGCAGTTTGGGCTGGCCCTCGATCTCGACCAGGCACATCCGGCACTGAGCCGGGCGGCTCGGTATGCCGGGATGATAGCAGTAATGCGGAACGACCGAGCCGGCCCGCTCCGCCGCCTGGATGACCGGTGTTCCGGCCGGCACTTTGACCTCGACGCCGTCGACCGTCAGGCTCACCACGTGCTCGCTCACGCTCGTCCTCCGATCAGTGCTTCGTAGTCGGCCCGAAACTTGTCCAGCGAGGAACGGAGCGGAAATACGACGCTGTCGGCCAGCACACAGATGGTACGACCCGTCAACTGCTCGCACAGATCGTACAACGTGTCGATGTCGGCGAGGCGCCCGTCTCCCATTTCGATACGGTGGAGGATCTTGGCGACCCACGCCGTACCTTCGCGGCACTGCACGCATTGGCCGCACGACTCGTGCGCATAGAACTCCGCCGTGCGACGAATTGCCCGCACGATGTTCGTGTCCTCATCCATGACGATCGGCGAGGCGGTTCCCAGTGAGCTTCCGGCCTCCTGCATGCCCTCGTAGGTGGAGGCACAGTCCAGCTCGCTTGCCGTGAGCAGAGCCGTCGAAGAGCCGCCGGGAATCACGGCCTTGAGCTTCTTGCCATTTCGGATGCCACCGCACACGTCGTAGATGATGTCGCGCAAAGGAATCCCAAGCGGCAGCTCGTAGGTGCCCGGCCGCTCGAGGTGGCCGGAACAGCACCACAGCTTGGTTCCCGGGCTGCGCTCCGTTCCCCACTGCCGGTACCAGGCCGAACCTTCGGACAGGATCATCGGCACGGCGGCGAGCGTCTCCACGTTGTTGACGGTAGTGGGTCGACCGAAGACGCCGGACTGTGCCGGAAACGGAGGCTTTACCCGGGGCTCGGCCCTGCCGCCGACGAGCGAGCTCATCAATCCGGTTTCTTCGCCGGCGATGTACGCACCGGCTCCGATGTGAACCGTCAGTTCGCAGTCCCACCCGCTGCCCAGAATGTCCGGGCCGATGAAGCCGGCCTCGTAGGCCTCGACCACCGCATCGTTGAGGATGCGCGTGTAGGGAAAATACTCGCCGCGAACATAGATGTAGACGTGCTCGGCGCGGATCGCTCGCGCCGCGATCAGGCAGCCCTCGATCAGCAGATGCGGCACCCAGCGAAGTATCTCGCGGTCCTTGAAAGCCCCGGGTTCGCTCTCGTCCGCGTTGCAGCACAGGTAGTGCGGTCCGGTCGGTTCCTGGGGCATGAAGCTCCATTTGAGGCCCGTGGGAAAGCCGGCGCCCCCACGACCCCGCAGGCCCGAATCCTTTACGATCCCCGTGATCTGGGTCGCATCCATCCCGACGGCCTTCGCGAGGGCAGCATACCCTCCGTATTCCTGCCAGACGTTCAGGCGCCGTGCCGATTCATCGCCAAAGTGACGCGAGAGGATTGTGCCCACTTCGAGATCGTGCGAATACGGGTATCCCATTACTCGCCGCCGTCCTGTTCGAGGCGGGCGAGCACCTCACCCACGGTCTCCGGCGTGACGTTTTCGAAGTACCGGTCATTGACCTGGACCGCGGTCGCGAAACCGCAGGCGCCCAGACACTCGGCTTCCATCACGACGTACTTGCCGTCTTCGGACATGGCCCCCGGCACCGTTCCCGTCGCCTCAAGGAATGCCTCGAACACCTCTTCGCCACCGCACAGGTGACACGCCACGCAGGTGCACACCTGGATCATGTGCCGCCCCGTGGGGTGCTTGTTGTACATCGTGTAGAAGGTGGCGACGGAATTGACGTACGCGGGGGTCAGATCCAGCGCCTCGGCGACCTGCTGCATTGATTCCGGCGACACCCAGCCGTTGCGCTCCTGAGCATACGCCAGCATCGGCAGCAGGGCCGCACGCTTGTCCGGGTATCTGCTGATCGCCTTCTCCAAGCGATCCCTTCCCTCCTCGTCTTCGAACAACCGGTCTGTCGGACGGAGGTTCGCCACCTGAAATGGCTGGGCACTGACAACCGCTGGATGGATCTTCCGGGTCATCGGTCGATCTCGCCGAGCACGATGTCGAGTGATGCATTCACCGCGATCAAATCCGCGATGAGCGAACCTTCCGACAAGTACGGCAGTACACCGAGATTCACGAACGAGGGGCCTCGGAATCGGCAGCGCACCGGTTTGGACCCCCCATCGGAAATGAGACCAAACCCGAGCTCTCCCTTGGAGGCTTCGATGGAGTACCACACGTCACCGGCCGGGACCTGAAGACCCTCCATCACCAGTTTGAAATGCGCGATCATCGAATCGATACTCGCCATGGAAGCGCTCTTGGGCGGCAATATCACGGACGGATCATCCACGTTGACAGGTCCGGAGGGCAGCCGGTCAAGTGCCTGCATGAGGATCCGAACGCTCTGCCTCATTTCTTCCACACGAACCAGGTACCGATCATACGTGTCACCGTGCGAGCCCACGGGCACATCGAATTCGTAGTCTTCGTAGCCGAGATACGGACGCGCCTTGCGCACGTCGTACGCGACTCCGCTCGCCCGCAGGGACGGGCCCGTCAACCCGAAGTTGATCGCCGTCTCTCCGTCGATCGTGCCGACATCGATGGTGCGGGACAGCCAGATACTGTTGTTCGACAG
>JAOTWC010000177.1 GCA_029863105.1 Gemmatimonadota bacterium
CGCGCTCGGCACGCGACCGCGCGGATTCAAGCGACGATAGAGCACGGCCCGCACCCGTCGCTCCTGGCCGCGCCAGACCGTGCCCGTCAGGGCCGAGTCTTCGAACAGCCCACCGGGACGACTGATCCGGGCGCAGTGTTCCTTCAGTAACGAAAAGTAGTAACGGGAATAGCTTTGCTCGGCAGCCCCGTCGGGCAGGTACGCCGCCACGTCGCGCAACAGGTCCGACAGACTCGGCTCGTCCTGCACGTAGAGCTGCAGGATCCACGGCGCGTCGTCGAGCTCCGGGATCGCTTCGGTGATGGCGGTCTGGATGGCGTCGCGCAGCTCGGTCATGAAGGCCGGCGTCCGCGCCTCGGTGCCGGCCGGCGTCAGCTCGAACAACGCGCCGACGCTGACCCCGTCCTCGAGCAGGAAGCAGCGGCTCTCCGGCAGGTACTCGACCCAGGGCAGGAAGTCGGTGAACGACGGTGGACGGTCGTAGAGCGCCTTCACATCCGACGTGGTGAGCGGTCGTGTGTCGGGTACGTGCGGCGTCGATACAGCGTGGGCCGAAAAATCATGCGCGTTCAGCGAAAACCAGGCCATGGTCAGTGTTGTCCACTCTGAACTTGCCTTTGCACTCCGCTCGGGACTTCGCCCGGCAACGCATACTCGATGCGCTCATACAGGGGGAACGTCGTTGCGTAGCCCGGCACGGGCACCCGCTCCGCGCCAGCCAGGTGCGGAAACACGTACATCACCAGCGTCGGGTTCGGGAGCCGCGGGAAGATCGTCTCGAGCTCGGTGTGCGCGGTTCGCGAGTAGCCGGCAAGGTCCTCGCCATCGTTGCCCAGCGGGCGGCTGCCCAATTCGTGTCGCACAGCCAGCGGGTCGTTGGCACTCATCGTCTCGAAGTGGGCATCGTAGATCGCCTTCATGGACGGTCCGTCCTGCGGCAGGACGGACTCCTTGGTGCTGGCACAGCCGGCGAGGGTCACGCTAATCCAGACGATGATGGCGATCGGTCGTAGACGAGAGCGCATGATTCAGTTTCCTGCCTTGGGGTTCGAAGTCGATGGCGAGTTCGCGGTCGACGTGGATGGCAACCGCCGTGCCGGCCGGCACGAACACGGCATCGAAGCTCTGGGACTGGCGTTCGAGCAGCCACTTGGCGACCTCTTCGCTGCCACCCGAGACGGTCTTGCCGAGCACATAGGTGCCGACATCGCCGGTCACACTGTCGGTCACGCTACCGAGGTTGCTCACGACCGAGGTCGTCTCGGCGGCCGCTGCCGCATCGGCTGCGGCCTGGATCGCCTGCACGCCAATTCGCTGGGACAGGAACGACACCGCATTGCTCTTGCGATCGCCGCTGATGCAGGGGATCCCCTGGGCATCAGAGATCCAGCCGAGCGCCTTGTCTCGCCCGCCTTGGTTACCCCCTTGCGCGTTGCGATCGTCGCTCGAGATCGTCCGGATCGTGCCGTCGTCGAAGACGAAAGTGACCGATTCGAGCCGGCCGGTGACGCAGGAGAGAGTCCAATCACCAACCGCCGTGCCACTCCAGACCATGCCCTGGACGCCCGGCACGGTAAGCCCATTGGCGGCGAGGTTGTCCGCGCCGGTGATCACCTTGAACGGCATCGGGTCGCGTACTTGCCCCTGGATCGGGATCCGGCCCACCAGCGCGGTCATGGACGTGGAGCCGATGAGCGTGGCATTGCGCGGAACGGTGTAGGCGGGCCGGTCCTGCATGGCCTCGACCCGCCCCTGCGCGCTGGTCACCGCCTGGCCCGTCCTGTTACGCGCGCCATCGAGATAACCGCCGGCGGTCTGCCCCGCGCGGTCGAGTAGCCCGGTTTCGGGCTGGGTGGGATCCAGCGCATCGAGGGGCTCGACCCAGATAAGGTTCGGCGCAGTGCCCGATGACCCTCCGACCCCGTCCAGGCCCAGGCCGACGGGAATATCACTCCCGCTGCCGGATCGCGCCCGTGCCATGGACTCCGCCAGGCTGTCGACGCGGTTCGTGAGCGAGGCCAACACCCCGGAGTCGATCCGGGCTTGATTCTCTCCATCGTGCTGCCGTGCCTGGAGCTCGCGACGCAGCCGTGTCGCGACGTTCTCCTCAATCTGGGTGCGACTTGCGGCGAGCGCCTGGTTGTCCTTGCGCAACGTCGCGTTGTCACGGCGCAGCGCCTCGACTTCGGAGGTCATGGCCGCGACGTTCGCGGTCAGCGTTTTGATGGTGTCCGCGGGCGTATCGGCATCCGGCGCCGGCGATACGGGCACGCTGTCCAGCACGACTTCGTTGCCGTCTTCGCCCGTGCACGACTTGAGCGTCACGAAGGCGAGCATCAGCACCACAACCCCACCGAGGATGGGTAACAGCCGATTGGAGGTTGCAGCGGGCATGGCCGGCTACCTGAGCGACGGCGCGAAGGGCCGGGCCGAGACCAGGTACACCACCGTCCGATCGGCCTCACTGCCTGCCGCATGCAATCGGTTGTGCTGGAACGCAGCCGTGAGCCAGCTGCCACGTAGGGTTCTCGGGTCCAGTGTCTGAGGCCGGTCGGTCTTGTTGGAGAGCTTGACTGCCGTCAGATACAGATCGCCTGCCCGCCAGGCGATGAGCGGCACCGCTTCAATGGCACCACCGCGTACCAGCGCGACCGGCTCGCGTTTGAGGGGCTCACGCACCACGCCGGGCAGTTCTTTCAGTAGGCGCGCCGGGGCGTAGAGTTGCTGCGCGGCGAATCGGGTCAGGGCCACGTAGCCGTATTGCGGTGGCGCTGCTGGTGCGGATTCGGTCTCCTTGCCAACGGCCGTTGGCCGGTCCGGCAGGAAGATCTCGATTGGCGCGTTGCCCACACTCTCCGCGCTGGCAGACAGGTCCAGCAGGTAGATCTGGCCATCGTCGAGACCACGCACGATAACGCGAGTGCTGGCAAAAGGCTGATGTGCCAGCAGGTAGGCCGTGCCGGCGACGCTCTGGATGCGGAGCACGCCCTGCAGCTGCGGCGGCACCCCGACCTTTACAGCGCCCGGGAAGTGTACGAGGCGTTCGGTCCCGACCGGGAGCTCGATGGTGATCGGCGTCTTGCGCCAGGCGATACGCTCGGCCACTTCGGGCGCCGCCTGTGCGATGCCGGTGGACAACATCAGCAAAGCGACCAGCCACAAAGCGATAGCTGTTCCAAATCGTTGACCGCGCACTTCCGCCGGACTACGCACCTCCATCGGCGTCTCCTCCATCGCTCAGTTCCGCGTCGGTGAGTCGCCGAGGGCCTTCCGCCCCGTACCCGTCCAGGGCCAGTCCCCAGGGATTCGTTTCCAGGTCGACCGCGTAGCGAACGACGCGCAGTGGGTAGCGGATCGCGGTGCGCTTGACGGTCATGCCCTTCACCGACTCCAGCAGGTCGACGTCCAGCCACACGATCCAAGCCTGCGCGCTCAGCACATCGACCCGGCGTTCCTCGTAGCCGTGGCCCGGGATCTCCTGCATGCCGCGAACGCGATAGGCGAGCTCGCCTTGGCGTCCTTTCTGCTCGAGCTCGGCGATCAGGTCGGCGCGGTAACGGGGCGTCAGGTACGGCGACACCTGAAAGATGGCCCGGCCGTAGTCACTGGCACCATCCTCCGGCCAGCGGTTGAGCTGCTGGAAGATGTAGAACGCGAACGCGTAGACGTTGGGTGGCGGCACCTCGTCGACAGCGAGCACAGCGCCCGAACGCAAATCCGGCGGGATGTGCACGGTGAGTCGTTCGGGTGCCTGACTCCAGCCGAACCACAGCCCGGCGATCACCACCGCCTGGATGGCGATCACGGCCCATAGGGACCGCAGATGCGCGCGGACATTATCGATCTCGTATCGGTAACGTCGCATGCGCGCTCCTGCCGATATCCCACGCGCCGCTGCGGCGGACGAAGGGCGAACGTTTCAGGCCCCGGTCATCGAGCCAGAGCACGATCTGCTGCTGGTAGTAGCCGTCCGGCCGGTTCCGCTTCAGACGCTGAAACAGACTCGCCATCAGCAGCACGGTCGCCACGATGCCGACGCCGGCGATGCCGAAGCCCATCGTGACCGCACCCGCGAGCCACGCCAGAATCAGACTGACGGGCAACCACACGAGTGCGGCCACGCCGACGATGACGCCAAGCTCGCTCGAGGAGCAGCCCTTGAAGATGGCGGGCTCCGCGTTGAGCCGGTCGGCCAGGATGTCGTGCCGTTCGGTCATGTCGGATCAGATGACGCCAGCGGCTTCGGTCAGCAGGTAGCTCGCGAAAATCAGCACTACCGCACCGACGATGCCGAGCACGCCGACTTCCGCCCACTCCGCCTTGCCCTGGCGCGCCTCGTTGAACTTCGCAAACGCGAGATACGCCACCCACAGGAAGCCCAACACCGCGATCGCCAGTCCCAGCAC
>JAOTWC010000178.1 GCA_029863105.1 Gemmatimonadota bacterium
CGGCTCGCGCCGAGCGACTCCTCACAGGCTTCGCGAGCTCGGCGCGTGCGCACTACACCGAGCAGGCGCTCCGCCTGATCGCCGGTCTGGCGATGGTCCTCTTCGCTCCGGAGATGCAGCTCTCGAACCTCTTCAGGGCTTTCGGTTGGCTTCTGGTCTTAACTGCCGCAGGCCTCCTTCTCATCCCTTGGCGCTGGCACCGCCGGTTCGGCGAGTGGGCGATCCCGCTGGCGATCAAGCACATGAAGTTGTTCGCACTGGGTGCCTTCGCGCTTGGAGTGTTCATCCTGTACGGAGTGTTCTATGCAATCTGATCGGTTAGACCGAAGCCTGATAGTCCCACAACTCGCGGTTCCCGCGGCCGATTTCGCGGCCCTCCGAATCGTAAGCAATGGCCTCGGCGATGAACTGGGATCTGTTGCGATTGGGCCAGACCCTATAGATCGCGAATTACGTGCTACAGATAGGGGGACTCGTCGGGGTCGAACTCGAGCTCGACGCTAGCGCTCGGGGGCAGCTTGGCCATTTCCTTCTGTAGCATCTCGACGTGCTCGGTCTCCTCGTCTCGAAGCTCGGTGAACAGCGCCCGGACCTCGGGATCGGTGACGCCGGGCAAGGCCATGTCGTAGAAGTCGTGGGCCTTCTTCTCTGCGGCGAGCCCGACCTCGAACGCCTGGACGGTGGACATGCCGCGCCGCGGCGCCCCCATCTCCGGGGCCTCGACGTCGAACAGGTCGTCCAGCGTCACCTGCGCAGGGGCATCACCGAACAGGGCCTTGCGCCGGGCCTCCAGCTCACGGCCGTGCTTGGCCTCGTTCTCGGCCATCGTGGCGAAGAAGGCTCCAGCATCGTAACCGCCCGTGCGGCCGAGCTGAGCGGCGAACATCAGGTAGCGGTGGTGCGCCTCCATCTCGATCAGCTTCGCGAGGTCGAGGGCGTCCATGAGGCTGAGCTTGGACAGGTCAAGACGGGTGGACACTGAATTGCCTCCTGGTCCGGTGTTGACGTTTCGACGCGATGATAACACCGTCGAGCGGATCGCGCGACGTGGCGCGCCGCCTCGATGAACTCAACTCCGGCTGGGCGACCACGGTCCCTTGGTCGCAAGCCCGCCGGAGAATCTTCGGGAAGTAATGCCTCGGCCAGTCAAGTTTCTTGACGACGGATTGTCGAGGCCCATGCCGCCTTGATAACTCTCCGGAGGCCTGGCCCGCGTGAGTTGTTCACGCTCGTCGGCGGCCAGACTACTGGAAGGATCGATAGTGCGCGCTATTCATAACGAATCGTGCCGGAGACAGGACTCGAACCTGTACTCCCTTGCGGGAAGGGGATTTTAAGCCGGATCAGAAGGGGCGACGAATCAACGTTTATTTGATTCGTCGCCCTGTTCCCTTTACGAGGGTTACGAGGAGTGCTCTACAGTCCGAGGATTATGGACACCCAGGTGGACACCTGAGTTGGCGGGCCCCGTCCTGTGTTAAGTCGATCACTCAACTAACGAGTTCTCGGAAACCCGGGGGGATTCACTTCGATCTCAAATGTCGTTGTTACATGCATTGAGACTCTCCTAAGAACGAATGCACTCACAAGTAGTCCGACGTTCGGGTCTTGCCGATTAGGTCAAACCTGATTCCTGATCTGATCCGGTCGTGGGTCGGTCTTGATGCTGAGCAGCAGGAGCGAGCAGGCGATCGCCAAAAGCATCGCCTTCTGATCTGACGGCACCAGATCCGAGGGCCCGAGGATGATACGTGGGCTCACGACAATCTCACTGAGCCCGTATGCTGACAAGTCCTCCCTGCTGCCGGCCAGAGGGCCGGTGCAGGCGAGCAGGACCCGCTCCCCTGGTCGTCGCCCGTCGCTGACGAGACCGCTGAAACTCGACGACCCTCCAATCTCACATACTTGCGCAGCTGCTCCCGCCCGCGGTGCCGATCTCGGCGTCACGCTCCTCGAAGCCGATCGGCGGCGGCCCCAGATTGTCGAAGGTGCCGGGTGCCCAACCCGTCGCCTCGCCCCGGATGATGTAGTAATAGCCCGTCCCCGCGGGCGGCGGGTCCGTGTCGGACCACGCTGTGCCGGGCAGGGCCGCCTGCGAGCACTGCGCGTCGCCGACCGAGCCTTGGAGCCGCATCGACTCCAGGTCGCCGCGCATGACGTCATAATGCGTCGCCCCGTCCGCCGGCAGCCAGTTCATCGACACGTCGTCGACGAAGCTCAGTCCGCTAACCGCGCCGCAGGGATGGGGCGGAAGCACGACCTCCGAGGTGATGTCCATGTAGTCGATGAAGACCGAGTCCGCCGCCGAGTTCCCCGGCGTCTGGTCGGTGTCGGCCACGCGAATGTACACAAGGCCGCTGAGACTCGCCGGCAGCGGAATGCTGAACGACCCGTAGCCGACGGGTACGGACACCAGGGGAAGGAAGCTCACATTGTCCGTGGAGTATTCGAGCGAGAAGCCCTCGGGGTCAAAGGGGCTGTTGCGGTAGGTTTCCACGTTGAACGTCACCCCCACACCCGCCGCCACGTCGAAGTTCCAGCGATGGTCCAGCTTGCTGTAGTAGCCGGCGCCATCGTCCACGACGAGCTCGTACATCACCTCCCACAGGTTGTCCTGAACGTGAGTCCGGATGTAGTCGCCGGCGACCGAGCTGGCGACGCTGATGTCCGAAAGAGCCAGAGCACTGTACCCGCAAGGCGGGTCGACCTGGATCAGGTCAACGAAGGTCGTCGTGTCCGAGCCGCAGCTTCCGCTGACCGTCAGCTTCACGCTGTAGGTGCCCGGCCACTGATAGGCGTGGCGCGGGTTCTGCTGCGTGGAGTAGGTGCCGTCACCGAAGTCCCAGATAAAGGAATCCGGGAAGCCGTCGGAGAGATCGGTGAAGACGACCTCCTCGAGCGGCGCGCAGACGACGGTCGGGCTCGCGGAGAAGTTCGCCAGGGCCGGGGCGGCGGCGGTGATGTAGTCGAACCTCGCCGCCGAATCGGATCCCATCGGTCCGCCGGCGACCAGTGAGACCGAGTAGATCCCGGGGGCCGCGTAAGTGTAGCTCGGGTTCTGCGCGGTCGAGCTGCCACCGTCGCCGAAGCTCCAGTCCCACGACGCGACTGCGCCGGTCGACTCATCCTCGAAGTTGACGGTCAGCGGGAAGCAACCGACGGTCGGATCACCGGCGAAAGCCGCCTCGGGCGGGTCCGTCACGGTGCCCGGCATGTGGAAGGTGCCAACCCGGTAAGCGGTGTACGGCGCGGAG
The DNA here is from genome assembly GCA_029863105.1 of Gemmatimonadota bacterium. GTDB lineage: Bacteria > Gemmatimonadota > Gemmatimonadetes > Palauibacterales > Palauibacteraceae > JARFPW01. The sequence goes on from JAOTWC010000178.1 coordinate 3,255, forward strand.
TCCCTGAAAATCGACGCGCCCAGCAGCGTGTCTCCCCCGGCGCTGGCCAGCACGGGCTGTTTTTCGGGGAGCGGGGTCGTCGCGACCTCGAAACCCAGCGGATCCAGAAGCGTACCGGACTCGTCGATGCGAGCCGCGTAGATATCGCTCCGCTCGTCAAAGAACGCCACGGAGTTGCGCAGGTCTTCCCACGCCGCCACGAACTGCGCACCGTCCCAGGCGACGGTCGGCGCGCGCTGCCGGTCCGCGCTGTTCGACAGCACGAACTCCGCGGCCGGAAACGTGCCGTCCGAAATCATCCTCCTGGCGGAGACGTCGTTGTTAGCATTGGCGGTCGAGTTCTTGCGGAAGACGAACATCGCGACCGGGCCGGACACCGCGATGTCCGGGGTAAACGCGTTGTAGGCGACGACGAATTCCCCCGCGGTGGACCCGTCGGGCTCGACGAACGCGGCGTAGAGGTTCGCCTGGGGGTTGTCGTGAGTGGGGTTCCGCTGCCAGCTCACCAGCCAGCGTCCCATGAACGTGGTCACCGCCGGCACCTGGGCGAAGTACTGTCCCAGCCAGATCGGCCCGGCGTCGAGCGTGTTGCCGGTCGAGCCGTCCACGCGGATGGCGTAGGGGAATCGGAAGTGGGGGCTGCCGGGGTTGATATCGGTCCCCGCGACCAGGAACAAGTCACCGAGAGCGGCAACGTCGGGGGAGCTGCCCGGCATGAGGCTCAGCGGCACCGCGTCCAGGAAGTTGCCGTCGGGTAGCAGCCGTCTGCCGAGGATCTCGCCGGAGTCGCTCCAGACCACGAGGAAGACGGACCCGTTCCAGGCCGCAGCGGGGCTGATCGCGTTCGGACCGCTCGTGACTTCGATCGGTTCCGCATCGATGGCGCTCCCGAGAGGGTCCAGGCGCTGGGCCAGGATTCGCCTCGTTCCGGAGCGTTCGCTGCTGAAGACGGCCAGAAAACCGTCGGGCCCCGCGGCGAGATCCGGACGGGTCTGGGCGCGCGACGACAGCGAGACGGGTGCGTCAGGTCCCGGTTGCGCGTTCGCCGAAACGAATGCTCCATGGATGTCGTACGGACCGACCCCTCCGACGCGGTCGTCCTTCCAAACGAGTTGAACCCCGCCGGCCAGGCCACCCGCAATCCGGTG
>JAOTWC010000179.1 GCA_029863105.1 Gemmatimonadota bacterium
GCTGAAGGCGGCGCTGTATCAACGAGCCCTGGATGAGCAGCAGGCCGAGCGTCAAAAGCTCGAGGATACGAAGTCGGACATCGCCTGGGGCAACCAGATTCGCTCCTACGTGCTCCAGCCCTATACCATGGTGAAGGACCACCGGACCGACGTCGAGGTCGGCAACGCCTTTGGCGTGCTGGATGGTAATCTGGATCCGTTCATCGAGGGATTTCTGCGGCAGAAGGGAGGGGCGAGGTCGTGAGTACGTCGGATCCCGGCTATCGGGACGGGCTCCCCATCCGAGACTGGTACGCATCGGAGGAGCGCCCAAAGCCCATTCGAGATCGGTACGCGAAGCTAGAGGCCCTGCGGGACCTGGGCGTCGAGCCCTACGCGTACTCGTACTCCACGTCCCACTCCCTGGCCGACGCTCACGACGCCTACGAGGAGGGCGCGGACGCGGAGCGTATTCGTGTCGCCGGGCGCATACTGTCGCTACGAGACATGGGTAAGAGCGCGTTCGCCCACCTCGGTGACCGTTCGGGTCGTCTGCAGATCTACTGTAAGCGTGACGGGATGGAAGAGAGGGAGTGGCAGATCCTCGAGTTGCTGGATCTGGGGGATTGGGTCGGTGTCGAAGGGTCTCTGTTCCGGACGCGCACCGGGGAAATCACGGTTCATGTGGACTCCCTGACGCTGCTCAGTAAGACGCTTCGTCCCCTGCCGCTTGGCAAGACGGAAGTGCTGGAAGACGGATCGGAAGTCGTTCATAGCGGCTTTGCAGACGTCGAGATGCGGTATCGCCAGCGCTATGCGGACCTGGCCGTCCATCCGGCCGTCCGGGACACATTTGCCGCCCGCGCCAAGATCGTGGGAGCTCTGCGCCGGTTCCTTGATGAGCAGGGGTATCTCGAAGTCGAGACACCGATTCTCCAGCCGTTGTACGGCGGTGCGTTCGCCCGGCCGTTCACGACGCATCACAACACGCTCGATCGCACGATGTACCTGCGAATAGCAGACGAGTTGTACTTGAAACGCCTCATCGTGGGCAACCTGGATCGGGTGTACGAGATCGGTAAAGTATTCCGGAACGAGGGGCTGGATCGAACACATAATCCCGAGTTCTCGATGCTCGAACTGTACCGAGCATACGCAGATTACGAAGACATGATGGCGACGGCCGAGGAACTGGTGAGCGCGGCCGCGGCGGCGGTTCTCGATCGTACGGTCGTGGAGTGGAACCATCAGACCGTGGACCTCTCAACTCCCTGGAAACGGATTTCGTTTCACGATGCGATCAGGGAGTTCACGGACCTGGACGCGAGGGTCGCGTCGCTGGACGACCTGCGAAAAGCATTGCCGGAGGATGCCGACCGACCCGAGGAGCTGGACCGCAGCGAACTGCTCGATGGGTTGTTCTCCAGCCGGGTCGAACCGAACCTCGTGAATCCGACGATCGTATTTGATTACCCGATCGAAATGAGTCCGCTCGCCAAGCCGAAGCGGGGAGATCCGGAGCTGGCCGAACGCTTCGAAGTGATCGTCGGCGGAACCGAACTGATCAACGCGTTCAGCGAACTCAATGATCCGATCGACCAGTGGGATCGGTTCGCAGCGCAGGCGCGTGCCCGGGAAGATGAGAAGCTGGAACCCCAGAGTATAGACGTCGACTATGTCCGCGCGCTCGAGTATGGCCTTCCGCCGACGGGAGGCCTCGGCCTGGGCGTCGATCGATTGGTGATGCTTCTCACGGGTCAATCGGCGATTCGCGACGTGCTTCTGTATCCCGTTCTCCGCCAGTACGATGAGTAGGACTGCCGCTGAGGCCGGGCGGAAGTCTCTCCACTGGTGGATTGCTCGCCGCTATCTCTCCAGTCGTCGGGGCAGTGGATTCCTGTCGTTGATCACGCTCATCGCGATCGGAGGCGTAGCCGTCGGTGTGATGGCCCTGATCGTCGTGATTGGCGTGATGTCGGGCTTGCAGACCGATCTGCGGGAGAAGATCCTCGGAGCCAATGCGCACGGCATCGTGCTTGAGCGCAGCGAAGTCGGGCGCATGACAGCCTGGCGATCCGTGCTCCACGCCGTGTCGGCGGACCCGGATGTCGTGGCGGCCGCTCCGTTCGTATACACGGAGGTTGGACTCAACCCGCCTGGCGGCTCGTACGGTGAGGGAGCCGTGTTGCGCGGGCTTTCCTCGGATGCCGCCTCTCTGGCGGTGACCGAGATCGACGAGCACCTGATCTCCGGTCGCATGCCGTTTGGCGAAACCGAATCGGAGCGGCCCGGCATCGTTCTTGGCGTGAGCCTCGCGGACCGCCTGGGTTTGTTCCCTGGCGAGCCGGTGACCGTCGTCGCGTTCCAGGGAGCCGAACTGACTCCGACCGGCATACAGCCTCAGATGAGGTTGTTCGAAGTGACGGGAATCTTTGAAACGGGCCTGTATCAATACGACACGAAGTTCGCGTACGTCGATCTCGAGGCGGCTCAGACACTTCTCCGGATGGAGGGTACGGTCACCGGAGTAGAGTTCAATGTGCGGGACCCGTGGCGGTCCGGCGAAGTAGCCCAAGGGATCGCAGAAGAGCTGGGGTTCGGATATCGTGTCGAAGATTGGCAGCGTCAGAACGCCAGCCTGTTTTCCGCCCTGAAGCTCGAGAAGTTCGCGATGGGAATCATTCTTCTGCTCATCGTGCTCGTGGCCTCGTTCAATATCGTCTCCACCCTGATCATGGTCGTGCACGACAAGGTACGTGAGATAGGAATCCTGCGGGCGATGGGATTGGGGACGAAGGATGTGACCCGGATCTTCGTGCTGCAGGGTGTAGTCATCGGGCTGGTGGGTACGAGCCTCGGGACCATCGGCGGCCTGGCGCTCGGATGGGTGCTCGACACCTATGAGTTCATCACTCTGCCGGGTGATGTCTATTTCATTGACCGGCTGCCGATCAGCATCGATCCGCTCGACGTCGGGATCATCGTCGGGGCGTCCGTGGCGATTGCCCTCCTGGCCACCCTGTATCCGGCTCGCCAGGCTGCGAGGTACACGCCGGTGGAGGCGATTCGGCATGACTGACATTCTGGACGGGCCGCCGATCGTCACCCGAGGTGTCGAACGGACCTTTGTCGGCGCGACGGGTCAGGAGATCCACGTGCTGCGGGGCGTGGAGTTGACTGTCCAGCCGGGCGAGACGATTGCGGTCATCGGGTCAAGCGGGGCCGGGAAGTCGACTCTATTGCACCTGCTCGGTGGGCTTGACCGGCCGACGGCTGGCCAGGTATCGCTGGCGGGCCACGATCTGTCGTCACTGGATGATGCGGAGCTGGGACACCTCCGAAACCGCTTCGTCGGCTTCGTATTTCAATTCCACCACCTTCTGCGAGATTTCACGGCGATCGAGAATGTCATGATGCCCCTGTTGATCGCCGGGCAGCCGACGAAGACGGCACGGGGCAGGGCACTCGAGCTTCTTCACCAGGTGGGCCTGGGGGAGCGTCTCGATCACCGCTCATCCAAGCTGTCCGGCGGAGAACAGCAACGCGTGGCCGTGGCCCGCGCTCTCGCTCTCGAACCACCTGTCTTGCTGGCAGATGAGCCCTCCGGTAACCTGGACGTCGAGACCAGCGAGCGGCTCCACGACGTGCTGTTCGAACTCGTGCGGGAACATGGGACGGCGCTCGTGGTCGTGACGCACAACCCGCTGCTCGCTCGACAGACCGACAGGATTCTCGACCTCAGGGGCGGAGTGCTGCTCCCGGTGGATGCGGCGGTCCCCCCGTACCCGCGCAAAGACTGAGCGATGGAGTGTCAGGAGTGCGGTCTTCGAGCCGCGAAGCTCCAGGTGACGGCGATCATCGATGGTCAGATGCGAACCCTGGAACTGTGCAGTGAGTGCGCGGCGAAGCGTGGCGCCGCGGGTATGCCCCCCGTTCCGCTGGCAGATTTCCTCGCACAACTGGGACCCGAGTCGGCAGGCTCCGGAGGTTCGGGTGACCCGTGTCCGTTTTGCGGCATTACGGAACACGAGTTTCGCCAGACCGGCCGGCTTGGATGCTCGCAGTGCTACGCTCACTTCGAGCCACAGCTCCGGGGTCTGCTGCGTCGATTGCACGGCTCCCCGCAGCACGTCGGCAAACTCTACATGAGCGCCGGTTCCGAGGCTGGCGACCGGGTAGCAAGACTCTCGGCCATGCGCCGTCGCTTGACCCGAGCCGTCGAGACGGAGGATTTCGAACTCGCCGCCGAACTGCGCGACCGGATTCGCGAAGCGGAGAACGCGGAATGATCCGGCCGGGAGGCGAACTGGCCTCGCACGGACTCGGATGGGCGATTGGGGATGGAGTCGAATCCGAGATCGTCGTGTCCACCCGGGTTCGGCTGGCCAGGAACCTCCAGGGGTATCCGTTTC
>JAOTWC010000180.1 GCA_029863105.1 Gemmatimonadota bacterium
TCGTAGTCCTTCGACCGAGGCACAAAGATCGCGTCTTGGTCGACCCCTCGGATCCCAAGTTCCGCCACCACATGCGAACCTAGAAAACCGGACCCGCCTGTAACGACTATCCGTTTCTCTCCCAGATGCATCATTGGCTACGCAATCTCCGCTGCCCCTCGCCTAATCTCATCTTCTGTGGGTCGCCCAAAGGGGGCGCCTACACCTTCCTGCGCATCCTCGTTCGCAGACCGCAGGATGGGCCCGAGCTTGTTAATAAGCGTATCCAAAAGACCCGATGAGTCTGATCCTCGGGGCCTCCGAAGCGTCAACCAGGCAATGGTCGTTTCTCCATCCCGCAGCTGCCCTCGGCTCTCCCAGTCAGTGCTGGCGACCGCGGTATCAGCTCTTCTCCACTCCCATATTATGCGTCCGGCCTCGTCCTCCCGCCGCCCCTCCACCATTCGGATTTCCGCCTCGACGAAGTCCGTAGCCTCTTCGAGCACTCTCCCGAGCACCTCCAGTTTGGCCGCCAGACCATCCGCTTCCGACAGTGCGGCCGCCACATCAGTCAACTCCGGGCGCTTCTCCCCATTCCCGGGCACCCGCAGCCCCCGGGCTATCGCCCTGCGCAGCTCCAGCATCTCGGGCATCTTGAGCCGCTGCAGTCCTATGAACACGACCACTCCGAGCACCGCGTAGGTAATCCCGACGAGCCTGAAGTCAGGGCTCAGCAGCAGGAGGCTGGCGAGCGCGAGGACCGCCGACGCCGCGAACAACGACAGAGCCACGGTACGCGGAGAGTGCCCCAGCCGGGCGAGCCGGTGGTGGATGTGACCCTGGTCTCGACTGGCGATCGACTCGCCGCGAATCGTCCGCCGGATGACGGCGAACGTCGTGTCCATGATCGGCAGTCCGAGCGACACGACGGGGATGGCCACGGCGAGCAGCGTCGTGGCCTTCGCGGACGTCACGAGACCGACACCTGCCAGCATGAACCCGAGCGACAGACTTCCCGCATCTCCTAGGTAGACGCTGGCCGGCGGAAAATTGTAGAACAGAAAACCGATCACGGCCCCGGCCGCCACGGCCAACAGATACGCGGCCATCGACTGGCCCAGGAAGATGCTCACGACGAACATCGCGAGGATCGCGGTAAGCGCGGCGCCACCCGCGACCCCGTCGGCGCCATCGACCAGGTTGAAGGCGTTCGTCAACGCGACGAACCAGAACACGGTCACCAGCAGGCTGGCTGCCGGCAGCAACTGCACCAGGCCACCGGGCGCGGCGAAGGCTCCGAATCGGACGCCGGCCAGCCATACGGCCGCCGCCGCAATGACCTGAACCACGAGCTTCGTCCGGGCGCGCAGCTCCCGCAGGTCGTCCCACACGCCGAGCAGCACCATCACCCCTGCACCGCCGAGCACGGCGAGCAGCGGGCCATGTTCCGTCGGGTGGAATCCGCGTTCCCCGAATCCGGCCCACAGAAGCGGGCCGATGACCCCGATCGTCAGAGCGATGGCGATCCCCCCGATCTTCGCGACGGCCGGCGCCGCGCTCGTCAGATGCCGGGGCGATTCCGACAGTCCGAGCCCCGGGGCGCGGCCGCGAAGCGTCCGGGTAATCAGAATGCTCGTCGCCAGCGCGACGACGAACGCGACCACGAGCAGGAGCGCATGGGAGGCGGGCGCCGGAAGGTGTTCGCTCTGAGCTAGCAGTTCCAGCAGTCCCATGTCACTCCGCTCGGGTTACTCACGGATCGGGGCACCGATCGTCCCTTAGGTTTTACGCCGAGACCCGCGCGCGTCAAGGTCGCCAAGGGCGCTTTGCCGCCCCCCTCACAGCTCGTCCACGATCATCTCGGCCAACGCGAACGCACTCGAAAACGCCGGGCTGGTGGCATTCAGCACGTGCAGCGAGTGCTTCGTTCGCTCGAACACATAGTCATCCACCAGTTCGCGGGTCTTCCGGTTCACGAGCTGCGCCCGCAGACCGATCTTGCACACGCGGCCGATGTCCTCCGCTCGCAGTCCCGGCGCGAGAGCACGGGCCTCCCGGAGGAATCCGGCCGCCGAATAGCGCCGCATCTCGGCCCTGACAAGCCCTCTCATTCCGTTTCGATTCGTCGCGAGCATGAGTCCCAGAGCGGTCGCAGTCCGCGCCGCCTCGACGGGGTCGAGGCCCGCGATCTTCCCATAGTGCTCCCTGCCGAGCGCGGGCATCGCGGTCGGCCCGACGAATACACGTCCCCGGGGATCCGGCGTAATGTGGACGCCGAGGAACGGCATGCGCAGGTCAGGGGTCGGATACACGCTGCCCCGGAACCGACCGGCCGCCGCGGGCGCCAACTCCCGGTACGCCCCCCGGAAGGCCATGATCTGGTAGGCGCGGCCCACGCCCATCGATCGCGCCACCCGGTCGGCATGCAGCCCGGCGGCGTTGATCAGGGTCCCGAACCCCACCGGGCCCTCCGCGGTGCGGACCGTTCGGGACGACTCGTCGATCCCCGTCACGCCGCAGCCGACCCGTACGGTGACACCGGCCATCCCCAGATCGGCCCGCAGCTCCGCGAGGACTTCGAGCGGATCAATTACCGCGGTATCGGGCGAATGGAGCGCGACTTCGTGCGTCCGGGCTTCGGGCTCCAGGCGGGACAATTCGTCCGAACCGATTCTCTCCACGCGGATGCCGTTGGCGAGCGCACGCTCCAGCAGGACGTCGATCTGACCGACCGCCGCCGCCGTCGTGGCCACGATGACCTTACCGGACTTCTTCCAGCAAACATCCCGTTCGGCGGCGTACTCGCGCATCCGGCGGGCTCCGTCACGACAGATCTGCGCGCGCAGCGTGGCGGGCTTGTAGTAGATCCCGGCATGAATCACCCCGCTGTTGCGGCCGGATCCATGAGCGCCGAGCCGCGGTTCCTTCTCGAAGACCGCCACGCTTCCCATCGATCGCCCGGCGATCTCGCGAGCGACCGTGAGACCGACGATACCACCGCCGACGACCACGTAGTCGAAGTTCATGTCCGACACGTTACTCCGCCTCGGAACCTCCGCAACGTTTTCAAGGTTGCCCGTGTCTAAGGACGTGAACTGTCCGGTTGCGGGACACCCGATCCCGACGCCGAACGATTCCAGGGACGGGCGCACACGCGTAGCTGACATGTAAGTATATTTCCCGCAATATTTTACTGCCTTGCGAATACGTGGCACACGTGTTGCGCTTGGAATAGCAGTCTGGACAGTACTCGGAAACGCTCGAATCGGAGGCGGCGGGATGACGGGACAGGGGTTCTGGCGGACGCTCGGGAGTGCTGCGCTGCCCGCGCTCGTGTTGGCGAGTACGGCTCTGGCGCAGGGGGCCAGCCAGGAAGCGATCGGCGGCGGCCCGCCGGCGGACGAAACGGCGATGGCGCCGAAGGTGGCCCTCGCCTCGATCTACGAGGGGCCCTCGATCAAGATCGACGGGAAGCTGGACGACGTCGTGTGGCGGTCCGTTCAGTGGTTCGACGACTTCGTGCAGAAGGATCCCGAGCAGGGAGCGGTACCGACACAGCGCACCGAGGTCGCCTTCGCGTACGACGAGGACGCGCTGTACATCGCCGCCCGGATGCACGATTCCGACCCCGATCAGATCCTCAACCTGGTCACGCGGCGCGATCAGGGCGGACGGGCCGACATCATCCTGTTCTCGCTGGACACCTACGGGGACAGCCGCACCGCGTACACATTCGCGGTTACAGCGGGCGGCGTCCGGGTGGACTGGTACCACCCGGAAGACACCGAGTATCAGCGTGATTACACGTTCAACCCGGTCTGGGAGGCCGACGCTCGGGTGGACTCGCTCGGCTGGACGGCGGAGGCTCGGATTCCGTTCTCGCAGCTTCGGTTCAACGAAGGCGTCGAGACGTGGGGTCTGAACATCAATCGCTACATGCCCGGGCGGAACGAAGACATCTACTGGGTCGTCGTCCCCCGGAACGAGACGGGGTGGTCGTCCCGGATGGGAACGCTCGAGGGTCTCGGCGGCGTGGAGCCCAAGGCTCGCATCGAACTGACCCCCTACATCGCCAGCGACGTGCAGGTGACGAGCAGCGAGTTGATCAACTCCGCGAACCCGTTCTCATCGACGTCCGAGTTCAACGGACGGGTCGGCGCCGACCTCAAGATGGGACTGGGCCCGAATCTTACGCTCGACGCTACCGTGAACCCCGATTTCGGGCAGGTGGAAGCCGATCCCGCGATCGTGAACCTCACGGCGTTCGAGACGTTCTTCCCGGAGCGGCGACCGTTCTTCACGGAGGGGAACCAGTTGCTGAGCCCGGGACAGATGATTCCCGGCTATTTCTATTCCCGGCGGATCGGCGCGAATCCGCACGGCTTCGCGGACGCTG
>JAOTWC010000181.1 GCA_029863105.1 Gemmatimonadota bacterium
ACGTCGGGCCAGTACGGGCGGCCGGGGAACAGCCTCGATCCAGGCGCGCAGAAACCCTCGCCCATATAGACATCGATGGACTCGACGGATGACTCGCCCAACCGATTGCGCAGATCCGATTCACTCGTCGTTCTCCCCACCGGGCCGAACCGCTCGCCTTCGGGATCGATACGCCACGTCGGACTGTACGGATCGGGAGATAGGGCGATGGTGTCGGCGACCAGCGAATCGCCGGCGAGTCGCAGGAAGGCGGTACCGAGAAAGCTCGGTGTGGAATTGGGGTCGCCCGGGAGATAGATGGCCGTCCCGGCCGCATTGCGGGACGGATCCAGCCAGAAGCCCTTCCAGATGCCCCATTCCGATGGAATTCGCTCCCGTAGTTGACCCTGATACACCGGGACCAGCGGCAGCACCTCGTCGTCCGACTTGAGCAGGAACGGATGGTCAAGGCAGCCTCCGGTTCCGTTGAGGCAGCGCCGGTGCACCATCACGGCCCGATCCCCGAATCGCATGAGGTTCGGATCTCGCAACAGCACGAAGGCCGCTTCGACTCGGTCCTGCCACGCCGGTCGCACCATGCCCGGCCGTTCGCCATCGCCCTCGGAAAACAGGACCAGCTGGTCTTCCCGAACCGTGTCGGGAAACAGCGTCGCATCCACGTCCGCGATGCTGTGATCCGCGACGAACACGAACTCCCACCGGTAGCGGACCCAGTGCCAGCGATCTGTGGTCCCTGTCTCAAGCAGGCCCGTGGATTCGACGCGGCACATATCCGAATCGAGCCGGCTGCCGTACAATCTGCCTACCTCATCGACCCGAGGGAGCGCCAGACACTGCTCGCGCGCAAGCGAAAGGGGAAGGAGCGGTTGATCGATGAGTCGCTGGCCGATCGCCTCCGCCTCCTGGGCCACGAGAGGGCCCGACGCATCGGTGACCGCAGCGGCGTGCCCGAAGGCAATTATCAGTCCCATCAGCGCGGACCTGTTCACGCGGTTGCATACCTCCCTTCTGTCGTTACATTACGGCCCCTCGTCAAAACAAGATATTCGGGATCGTCGTAAGGTGCCCCCGTCATTCGGCGGGGGCGCAGTGTTGCATACCGGCGGGGAACACCAGGCTCGGGTGGCGGAACTGGCAGACGCGCAGGATTCAGGATCCTGTGGGAATTATATCCCGTGGGGGTTCGACTCCCCCCCCGAGCACTGAAGTACTCGCCCAGGTGGCGGAACTGGCAGACGCGCCAGCTTGAGGGGCTGGTGGCCGCAAGGTCGTGGAGGTTCGAATCCTCTCCTGGGCATGACGGAAGGCCCCGTCTGCGGCCGAATAGCGGACATATGCGCCCGTAGCTCAACTGGATAGAGCACCTGACTACGGATCAGGAGGTTAGGGGTTCGAATCCCTTCGGGCGCACTGGGTACTCGACCTGGTCACCGCTGGTTAGCTGATCAGTCCGTTGGTTATCCGCGCCGCTCCCCCGACGAACTCCCTGCACCTCTTCCGCCCCTTGACGGAGGATTCAGCAACTAGTATTTTGATAGTTGTCGAAATATTGAACTACGGAGCCATGATGACTGACCTGACGAAGATCTTCAAGGCACTGTCTGATGAGAGTCGGCTGGCGATCTACCAGTTGATTCGGGAACGGTGCGGCTCAACCCACGAGGCTTCGGAGGCGGAGCTCAACCGCAGCGTATCAAAGATCGCTGAGGAGTTCGACCTGGCATTGTCTACGGTCTCGCATCACCTGAGGGAACTGAAGAATGCAGGCCTCATCCAATGTGAGAAGAGGGGCCAGCGCATCTACTGCAGTGCCGGCGTCGAGGCCCTCAGGCCGGTAGGTGAGTTCCTGGAGGACAGGGGTTCATGACGCGGCGGTTTCACGACTGATTTTTTGTGGGTTGATATTTCGATATTTGTCGAAAGATCAAATCATGCCAGGGGCAGGGATTCCGGGCGCGGACGACACGCTGTCCGTCGCAGCGATAAGGAGAAGGAGATGAGCCGCAGACTGATGGTCCTCGTGGCGGGCCTGTTGGCAACGAGTCCTGGCTTTGGCTACGCACAGAGAAGTTCACCGGACTCCACGGTGATACGGATCGAGGCGTCCGCCTCCGAGTTCTTGATTGAGGAATGGCGAGACTGGAGACGGACGGGACCCGAGAACGGCGGCTTCTGCATCGTGGGCGGCGTGACCGAGGACGAAGCCGGGACCCGGGTTGTGGACGTGCGGCGCATCAGTCGGTCGGCGAGACTGCGCGCGTGTGGGGGCACAGGCGACATCGGTGCCGGTGTCTTCCTCACGGGAGAGCTGTTCAGCAAGGCGCGGCTGACAGACCTGGCGTGCGCCGCGCTCGAGGAGCGCGACGATTGGGTGCTGTTCGGCATCGTGCATGGCACGAAGAGGAAACTGCTGCTGACCGGCGAGGTGGTCACCGTAACGCAAGGCAAGTGGTGCGTGTCCTCCACCGCTCGTCGGCCGGAGCTGGACCGATCGTGAGCGGGACACTGAGAGTTCTCAGAATCGCATCGTTATCCGTTGCTGCGTTGCTGTTCACCTCAGTTGCGTACTTCGCCTTCGGTGCGCTGAGCAGAGATACGCCCTCGGTCGTACAAGGAACCACGCACGAATCCTTGAGCCGAGAGAGCTGTGTCGAGTGCCACGCGCCCATAGCCGCCGAGTGGCGCGAATCGTACCACTTCCTGAGCGTCGCCGGACCTTTCTGGAAACGGATTCGTGACAGAAGCTTCGACCGGCTGTTCGAGCGATTACGTGTCCCTTGCATGAACTGTCATGCCCCAGCCAACATTCTCGACCTTCCGCCAGGCCAGCACCCGGTCGAACGCGCGGACGCGCCCGAACTCGGAGTGGACTGCGTCTCTTGCCATGTCTCCGATCGAGGGATTCTAGGTCCCAGCGGTGAAGGGGGCGGCGCTCACGAGGCAACGGAGGACCGGCGGTTTCGCGATCCCGTCATGGCGACCACAATGCTCTGCGCCGCCTGCCACGACGAGCCTTCGGAGCACGCCAGAACCGTGGAGTCCTGGCGCTCGACTCAGTTCGCGAAGGATGGCGTCACATGTCTGCACTGCCATATGCCCGAGGTCGAGGCCCCTGCCGTAACGGGTGGGCCCAAACGCCTTCGCCGCAGCCACAGCTTTATTGCAGATAAGGACCCCCGGATGCTGCGTGGGGCGCTGAACGCTTCGATCACCATAGTCAGCGAAACACGCGAGGCGATGGTGCGAATCACAAACGATCGCATGGGGCATTCGTTCCCAGCGTCCGGGATGAATTCGCTGATTGTTGAGGTGGCCGTTCATGACGAGAGCGAGCGGGCGGTGACGACTGTAAGACGGAGCTTCGGGACCAGAGAGTTGATCCCCGGCTACCTCGATTTCTGGCCCTTCGCCGAGATCTCGAAGATCCCGTATGGCGAGAGCCGGGAGATGACAGTCGAACTCCCAACGGGGCACGGGGTGGTGTCGGCCGAATTCCGGTACCGTGACTGGTTCGCCCTGCGAGACCGAGATCTCACGTTTGCGCGGATCGAGAAAGCCTACTGAGGCCCACGGAATTCCTGCTCCGCAACTTGCACGATCGCGGGTTCTTCAGTTATGCATCACTGTGCAATCAAGGTTCTTCCGCCGGCCGGCGCCCGTAGCTCAACTGGATAGAGCACCTGACTTCGGATCAGGAGGTTGGGGGTTCGAGTCCCTCCGGGCGCACTCACTCCGTCACCGCGGAACCGACATCGGGTTCGGGAGTCTAAATCCTTGTGGACAACCCCGTGACCCACGCCCATCCAGAGCAGGGGGAGGTATCCGTGATGGATCGACGCGCTTTCATTTTCCGAGCAGCAGGCGGTGCCGGCCTGTTCGCCCTGTCCGGCATTCCCTGGCGCCTGCGGGCCGCCGGAGTGGGTTTGAAGCCGGAGATGGTGATCCAGAAGAACGCCGGGTGCATGTGCTGTGACAGGTGGGCGACCCATCTCAACGAGCACGGGATTCATACGGTCATCGAAGATCACCCGGACCTGGTTTCATTCAAGGAAACCATGGAAGTCCCCGAGGACCTGCGCTCGTGCCACACCGGAGTGATCGAAGGGTACGTCGTCGAGGGGCATGTGCCTGCTGACGACGTCCTGCGGTTGCTGGAGCAACGGCCGCCGGTGCGTGGCATCGCAGTTCCGGGTATGCCAATCGGATCACCTGGGATGGAGTCCGGCGATCGGGTCGACCCGTATGAGGTGATCGCCTTTGGTGGTTCCGGCGAGCCGTACGTCTTCGCCGGGCACGGCAGTTCCTAGGGACCTGCCAGGGCAGCTCCT
>JAOTWC010000182.1 GCA_029863105.1 Gemmatimonadota bacterium
GCGCAGACTTATGGGTGCGAACACGATCGTTCCGACCAGCGCACCGAGAAATATCGTCAGCATGGCGCCGGATGGACCCAGGAACGCGCCGACCATAGCCATCATTTTCATGTCTCCCCCTCCCATCGCCGGCTTCTTGAACGCCCACTCGCCGATGACACCCACGGCGAGCAACACGCCGAACCCGGCGGCGGCGCCGAGCAGGGAGGACAGGGGGGTGGGATCACCAGGCAGGAAGGCGATGGCGAGTCCGGCTGCCAGGCCGCCAAGACTGAGCGGGTCCGGGATCAGGTAGTGCCGTGCGTCGATGAGCGCGATCGCCAGAACGATGCTGAGCAGAATCGCGCCCGACAGGCCATGCCACGACGGCCCGTACAGCCGCGCCGCTCCAAGCCAGATGAGTGCACCGGCCGCCTCCACGAGAGGGTACTCGACGGATATCGGCGTTCGACACGCCCGGCATCGACCCCGCAACAACAGCCAGCTCAACATCGGGACGTTGTCGAACCAGGCGATCTGGGCGCTGCAGTTCGGGCAGCGCGATCTCGGACGCACGGGACTCTCGCCGCGCGGCAGCCGCGAGACGAGTACGTTGATGAAGGATCCGATCGCAGCGCCTGTGATCGCCGCGTACACCAGGAACACCGGCTGCAAATCCGTCGGCACATCAGCCTCCGAACATTCGGTCCATGAGGATCGCGCCGGCGATCGCCACGTTCAGCGAATCGGCGCCGGCGAGCAAAGGTATTCCCACGACTCCATCCGCAACCGCGAGGACACCGGATGAGATCCCGGCGCCCTCGTTGCCGAGGACGAGCGCGACCGCCTCCGGTGCCGATACCCTGGGCACCGGCTCTCCGCCAGCGGCGGAAGCCAGCAGGGTCGCTCTCTGCCCCCGACACCAATCGACGAGCTCCGGTACCGTGGTCTCGAATACGGGAAGACGGAAGCTGGATCCCGTCGCCGCCCGCACGGTCTTCGGATTCCACGCATCGGCGGTGCCCGGCAGCAGCCCGACCCCGCCGGCCCCGAGGGCCTCGGCCGCACGGATCAGCGTACCGACGTTGCCGGGATCCTGAACCGCGTCGAGCACGGCGAGCCGCGGCGTCAGGACGTCGGCGAACGACCAGGCCGGGATATCAGCTGCCACGAGGAGGCCTTGCGGAGTCGCGGTTCCGGCGAATTCCGCCAACTCGGCCGGCGAGACTTCCTCCACGGGAACGGCGGCGGCTCGGAGCCCCTCGAGGGCGCCGGCCACGGCTGGATCGGCAGCCGACGCTTTCGTATATAGCGCATGATGCACGTGGATTTCCGTGCGGAGCAGGTCGGCCACGACGCGCGGCCCTTCGGCCAGGAACATCCGGTGCTCGTCGCGTCCCTTGCGGCGGTTCAGAGCGCGCAGGCGCTTCGCCTGGGAAATGCTAGGCACAGATCGACGGACGGGCGGTGGTATGACGAGACACGCTGAACAGCGGGCCGTAGCCCTGACGATCGCCGGGAGCGACTCGGGCGGAGGCGCGGGAATTCAGGCGGACCTCAAGACGTTCCACGCATTCGGCGTGTTCGGGACCGCCGCCGTTACCGCGGTGACGGCCCAGAACACGTGCGAGGTCCGGTCGGTCGGCGTGGTTGAACCAGACCTGGTCACGGCCCAGATCGCCGCCGTGGCCGACGACCTGTCGCCGTCGGCGTGCAAGTCTGGCATGCTGGCCGACGAGACGATCATCGGCGCCGTCGCAGTCGGACTCGAAGCCGCTCAGATCCCTCACTACGTCCTCGACCCCGTGATGGCATCTGCCGGTGGCAGTCCGCTGCTCGAGGCATCCGCCATCGGCGCCCTGAAGACGAGGCTCTTTCCGCTGGCCGACCTGGTTACACCGAACCTCGACGAGGCGGGCATACTGGCCGGCTTCGACGTACGTGATCATGAAGGAATGCTCCGCGCCGGTGAGGCCATTCTCGAGCTCGGCTGCCGGGCCGTCCTCATCAAGGGGGGACACCTCGAATCCGACGAGGTCGAGGATCTGCTGGTGCTGCCCGACCGGTCGCGCGTCTGGCGGGCCCCGAAGCATCCGATCGGCAACGCGCACGGCACCGGCTGCACGCTCTCGGCCGCGATTACAGCGGGCCTGGCTGTCGGACGTCCCCTCGAAGAGGCGATCGACAGGGGCCTGTCGTACACGCGACGGGCCATCGAGACCGCGCCTCGTCTCGGGCGCGGCAGTCGACCGCTCAACCATTGGGCTCGCGACTGAGACGGTCAGCCACGCGGGCGAGGGCGCTCAGCACGAGGGACTGAAACGTACCGGCGATTCGATCGGTGGTCTCGATGACCTCGACGTGCGACAGGGGGACGGGGCTGATGCCGGCGCCGTAGTTCGTCATGCAGCTGACGCCGAAGCATCGCACGCCCATCGCCCGCGCCGTGATCACCTCCGGCACCGTTGACATGCCGACCGCGTCCGCCCCCAGCACCGCCGCCATGCGAATCTCGGCCGGCGTTTCGAAGCTCGGGCCAAGATTGGCCGCATACACGCCCTCGCGCAGCACGATACCCAGCTCGAGGGCGGCGGCCCTTACATCATCGCACAGTCCGGCGTCATACGGCTGTTCGAGGTCGGGCGGAGGAAGCTGTTCATCGAGTCCTTCTCCGCTCAGCGGGTCGCGGCCCATGAGGTTCAGGTGGTCCAGAATCAACATCAGGTCACCCGGGGCGAACAGCCTGTTCACCGCACCCGCCGCGTTGCTGACGAACAGCGCACGGATGCCGAGGTGGGCCATCGCCCGGACTGGAAGCGTGGCGTGATGGGCCGGATGGCCTTCGTACAGATGCGCCCGACCGCGGAGCGCCGCGCACCGGACCCCGTTGAGCAGTCCGGTCCGATACACGCCGGCGTGACCCACCACGCCCACCGCGGGAAACCCCGGAATGTCGCCGAACGGGATTTCCGATCCGCCCTCGAACCGGTCGGCCAGGCCGCCAAGCCCCGATCCGAGGATCAGACCGACATCCGGCTGAAAGCCTCCCGTGAGCCGCTCGATCTCGCGAGCGGCCGTCTCCGACGCCGGGGGGGTCAGGCCAGCACCCCGGCCAGCGAGGCCGTCATCCAGGTCGCGACCGTGCCGCCGAGCATCGCTCGCAGACCGAGCCTGGACAGGTCATGTCGGCGTTCGGGCGCGATCCCTCCAATCCCGCCGATCTGAATCGCGATCGACGAGAAGTTGGCGAAGCCCGTGAGGGCGTAGGTGGCGATGATCACGGACTTGGGCGACAGGCCGCCGCCTCCGGACAGGATGTCCGACAGCATCTGGAATGCGACGAATTCGTTCGCCACCATTTTTACCCCGAACAGACTGCCGATCTGGGAAATGTCCTGCGTGGGTACGCCGATCAGCCAGGCAACCGGTGCGAATACCCAGCCAAGTATGCGCTCGAGAGTAATCCCCTCGACACCGACCAGCCCGAGCCCCCACCCCAGCAGCCCGTTGAACAGGGCAATGAGAGCCAGGAACGCGATCAGCGCGGCGCCCACATTGAGGGCGAGACGCAGGCCGTCGGTTGCTCCGCCGGCGGCCGCATCGATCACGTTGACGCTTTCCTGCTCGATATCGAAATCGAGTGAATCGCGCGTCTCCGGTTCTTCGACTTCCGGAAACAGCATCTTGCTCACGACAATGCCCGCGGGCGCCGCCATGATGCTGGCAGCCAGCAGGTGACCGGCGATCTGCGGAAACCAGGTAGCGAGCATCGCGACATACGCCGCCATCACCCCACCGGCGACCGTCGCGAATCCACCGGTCATCACGGTGTTCAACTCCGACATGGTCATGTTCTGGACGAACGGCTTGATGAGCAGTGGGGCTTCCGTCTGGCCGACGAAGATGTTCCCCGCGGCGGACGTGGTCTCCGCGCCGCTCGTCTTCAACGTGCGCTGCATGAGCCACGCGACACCGCGCACGATCCACTGCATGATCCCGAGGTAGTACAGGATCGTCATCAGCGACGAGAAGAAGATGATCGTCGGCAGAACGCTGAACGCGAAGTTCGCGGCCAGGTCCACCGTGCCCCCGCCGCCTCCGTCCACGGGGACGACACGATCCACCAGGGAACCGAACACGAAACGCGCGCCGGCGTTCGTGTAGCCGATCAGCGCCACGAACACGTCGTTGACGACGAGAAAGAAGCTCCTTCCGGCGTCGGTTTTCAGAACCAGCAGGGCGAATCCGAGTTGGAGCAGCAGGCCCTTGGCAACGAGAGCCCAGTCGATGGCCTTCCGGTGAGCCGAGAACGCCCACAGCAACGTCAGCACCACGGCGATTG
>JAOTWC010000183.1 GCA_029863105.1 Gemmatimonadota bacterium
GGCGATTTCGGCCGTCAATCGCAGACGGTCGAGTGCGCCATTCCGGTCGGCTGGCTGAATCTTCCCCAGGTCGACTCCCTTGGCGAGATTTTCCTGCACGTTTGCCAGGGCCTGGTCGAGAATCTCACCGTCGATGTCGAACAGTCGAGTCTCGTAACCGGCGAGCGAGCACACGTGGGCGATCCCGCGGCCCATCGTTCCCGCACCGAGGACGGCAACCGGCCCCGCGATGCGCGGTACGGACTCGCAGCTCACGATCGCTCCTCGTCGAACGGAGTCCGTCCTGCCGGAAAGGAACGCTCCATCGGTCGCCGGCGGACGATTTCGAACGCCTCGAATCCCAGTTCTTCAGCCCGCCGGTTGGGTGTCGGGTCGCACGCGCTGGTGATCAGGCGTATTTCCGAGAGCCCGTGCTCTCTCGCCCACTCGTACGCAGCGGCCAGCAACATTCGGATGTAGCCCCGACCCCTAACCTCCGGCCGGACAAACGGGGTCTGGAGGCGTCCGTATCGCGGCGGATTGAAGTACGGCGTATTCGCTTCGACAAAACACGTGAGCATGCCATCGAGCCCGCCGTCCGGCCGGGGAACGATGAACACGCAGGCGTCCGGTTGCTTCAGGAGTTTCTCGAACGCCTGCCGACGGCGGATCAGTCCGTCCGTCCGGCTGAGCCGGTAGGCCGGGTTCGCGCGGTGGACGCGCATGTAGTGGACCCACAACGCGACCAGCTCATCGAGATCCTCGAGGGTGGCTCTGCGGACCCTCACATCCGTTGTCATGCCCCCGCGTCCTTGCTCCGGGTGAAGTTCGGCGGTCGCTTCTCGACGAAGGCCCGCGTACCCTCGAGGGCATCGGGCGAGCGGAAACAGCGATTCTGGGCATCGGACTCGAAGTCCAGCATTTCATCCAGTGTGGAATCGAAGCTCCGGCGAATCGACTGCTTGGCGAGTGCGAGGGACAGCGCCGGTTTGTCGGCCAGCCTGTGCGCCCACTCGTCGGCGCTCGCCTCCAGTTCCTCGTGCGGAACGACACGGTTTACCAGCCCGATCCTCTCCGCTTCCCGGGCGTCGATCATCTCGGCCAGAAAGAACAACTCGGCGGCCTTGGCAGGGCCGACCAGCCGGGGCACGATCCACGTGCCGCCCCAGTCCGGATGCAGACCGATGCGGTTGAAGGTCTGGCCGATGGAGGCCCGGTCGGAGGCGATCCGCAGGTCACACGCCAATGCGAGGTTGGCTCCGCCGCCCGCCGCCGGTCCGTTGAGTGCAGCGATGACCGGCTTGCGCATTTCGACGATGGCCGTAATCACTCGCCGACCTGCTTCGACCAGGGCGTCAGCTTCCGCGTAGGCGCCGGCCTCCAGCAGATCTGCCATGTACTGGACGTCGGCGCCCGCACAGAACGCGCGGCCGCGTCCCGTAACGATCACCACTCGGACGTTCGCGTCGGCGGCGAGAGACTCGAGGCCTGTCGCGATCTCGTCACGCATCACGCCCGAGAACGAGTTGAGCTTGTCGGGTCGATTCAGCACAAGTCGCCCGACCGGGCCCGACTTCTCGATCACAATCTGCGGCTTCGAGCTCATTCCGAACTTGCTTCGCCGTGCAGAACGGCAGCGATGCCCTGACCGACGCCAATGCACATCGTGACCAGGCCTGTCTGCGCCCCGCGCCGCACCATCTCGTGCACGAGCGATGTGGCCAGCTTCGCACCCGTGCATCCGAGGGGATGCCCCAGCGCGATCGCGCCGCCGTTCACGTTCACCCTGGCCGGATCGAGTCCCAGTTCGCGCATGCAGGGAATCGCCTGGGCCGCGAACGCCTCGTTGAGTTCGACGAGATCGAGATCGGCCACGGCGATTCCCGCCCGAGCCAGCGCCTTGCGCGTGGCGGGCACCGGACCGATGCCCATGCAGTCAGGGTCCACTCCGGCGACAGCGGCCGCTCCGACCCGGGCCAGCGGCCGAAGCCCGAGTTCGGCGGCGGCCTCCCGGCTGACGACGAGCAGGACGGCTGCCCCATCGTTGATTCCCGAGGCGTTTCCGGCCGTCACCGAACCCCCGTCGCGAAATGCCGGTCTGAGCTTTGCCAGGCCCTCTTCGGTGACGTCCGGCCGCGGGTGCTCGTCCCGATCGACAACGATCGCCTCGCCTTTGCGCTGCGGGATCTCCACGGGGACGATCTCGGCCGCGAACACGTCGTTGGCCAGTGCCCGGGCCGCCCGACGCTGGCTCTCGACGGCGAACGCATCCTGCTCCGTCCGCGACACGCCGTAACGCTCGGCGACGACCTCGGCCGTCTCACCTAGGCCGATCGTCCAACCGGCCGGCATGCGCGGGTTCGTGAACCGCCAGCCGATCGTCGTGTCGGAGGATACGGGGTCGCCCCGGAAGAACGGCCGGTCAGGCTTCAGAGTCGCCCACGGCGCCCGGGACATGCTCTCCACTCCCCCGGCGAGAAACACGTCGCCCTCACCGGCGCGAATGGCATGCGCGGCGGTGATCACGGCCTGCAGGCCGGAGCCGCACAACCGATTGATCGTCTGCCCCGCCACGTCCACCGGCAGATCCGCCAGCAGGGCGGCCATCCGGGCGACATTGCGGTTGTCCTCCCCGGCCTGGTTGGTGCACCCCATGATGACGTCCTCGATCCGGTCGCCGGCGATGCCCGAGCGCTCCACGACGGCACGGATCACGCCTGCCAGAAGATCATCCGGCCTCACCGCCGCGAGGGCTCCGCCATGACGGCCGACGGGAGTGCGGAGAGCCGCACAGATCAGGGGGTCACGGGCGGAAGACGCTGCCATCAGTCGAGGGCGACCCAGACGCTCTTCGTCTGGGTGTACTCCTGCAGGGCGATCTCACCGAGGTCGCGTCCGAACCCGGACTGCTTGAAGCCGCCGAACGGCGAAGCAGGGTCGTACCGGTTGTACGTGTTTACCCACACGGTTCCGGCCTGTACGTCGCGAGCGAATCGGTGGGCCTTGCCGACGTCACGCGTCCACACGCCGGCGGCGAGCCCGTAGATCGTGCGGTTCGCAATGTCGACCGCGTCCTCGAGACCATCGAACGTCAGGGTCGCGAGCACGGGTCCGAAGATCTCTTCCCGTGCGATCCGCATGCTCGAGTCGACCGCATCGAACACCGTGGCCTCCACGAAGTAACCACGGCCGTTGACATCCGCCTGATTCCCGCCGGCGACCAGCTTGGCGCCGTCCTGGTGTCCCGCTTCGATGTAGCCGAGCACCTTGTCTCGCTGTTCGGCCGACACGAGCGCGCCGATACGTGTCTTGGGGTCCGTCGGGTCCCCCACGGACATCGAGCTGGCCTTGGAAGCCAGCTTCTCGACCAGCTCATCGTGCACCGAACGCTCCACAAGCAACCGGGAGCCCGCCGCGCAGACCTCTCCCTTACCGTAGAAGATTCCAGTCAGGGCGCCGCGCACGGCGGCGTCCAGATCGGCGTCCGCGAACACGACATTCGGCGATTTTCCGCCGAGCTCGAGGGACACCTTCTTCGGACCCTCGGCTGCCGTCCGCATGACCAACCTGCCCGTACTGGTCGAACCCGTGAAGCAGATCTTGTCGACATCCGGATGCTCGACGAGCGCCTGGCCCGTGATCGGTCCGCGGCCCGGGATCACGTTGAGGATACCGGGAGGAAAGCCCGCTTCAAGGGCCAGTTCGCCGAGCAGCAACGCCGTGAGAGGCGTCTGCTCGGCCGGTTTGAGAATGACCGCGTTCCCGCAAGCGAGGGCCGGGGCCAGTTTCCACGATGCGATATTCAGCGGGAAGTTCCACGGCACGATCGCTCCGATCACACCGATCGGCTCTCGCAACGTGTAGTTGAGAAACCCGCCCGAAACCGGAATTACGTCGCCGGTCAGCTTGTCCGCCCATCCCGCGAAGTACCGCAGATTCGCCACGACGAACGGGATGTCCACCTTGGACGATTCGAACAACGGTTTCCCGTTGTCCCGGGTCTCCGTCGCCGCAATGAACTCGGCGTTCCGCTCGACGAGATCGGCCAGCGTCCAGAGCAGTGCCGCACGGCGGTGTGGGTCCATGTGGCGCCATTTCGGCGACTCGAAGGCCTCGCGGGCCGACCGAACGGCCAGGTCCACCTCGCCCGCGCCCGCCTCCTCGACCTCGGCGATCGTCTCCTCGGTCGCCGGATTCAGCGTCTGAAAACGGCTCGATCCGGCGACCCACTCGCCGCCGATCAGCAACTTCGTGCGAAGTTCCATGCGCCTCATGCCCGCCGCATCAGGTGCCTGAGAAGTCGGGCGTCCGCTTCTCGATGTAGGCTTCCAGACCTTC
>JAOTWC010000184.1 GCA_029863105.1 Gemmatimonadota bacterium
CCTGAGTACGGCCGGCCACGCATGCGTCGAGGCGGCGGCGCGTGCTGCCAGCAGGACATCCTCGGGGGCCGACTCATCCGTGAGGCGACGGGCGAGCTCCCGACTAGCCGTGAGGGCGAACCCGTCGCGCAGCATGCTCTCGAGTGGATCCACCGGCCGCGAAGCGGGAAGCAGACCCGACTCCGGCGGCAGATCCTGCGCTTCCAGGGCGGACGCGCCCACGTTCCCGGCGAGCAACCAGGCGCCTGTCACAAGGCATGCTAGACGCAGCGGACTCACGGCTCGGTCTTCCTCCTCGATTGGCCCGGCATTCAGGGCGATCGCGATACAGGTTCAGGCCGCGACGGAACATCGCCATTGCGCGCCCCGGGTCGCCGTAACGGCGACGGGGGGCGTCCCGGTGGCGCCCCCCGCTTGCACGTCTCTACCCACCCATCGCGCCGCCGATCCGCGGCCGGCGCATCACCGTCAGTGGGCCCAGAGCAGCCGCAGTACCGTGTAACGCCCGAGGTTCGGCGTGCCGGGGAACGTGGAGTAGTCGTTGTCCAGAACGTTCTGGACATCGAGTTGCGCCGTCAGCCCATCCATGCCCGGGATCGCGATGCCAAAATTCAGATCGAATACCGAGTACCCCTCGACGTCCCCGGCATATACGCCAGAGGCAACGGGGAACCCGTCGATGAACCGTGCGCGCAGTCCCGCGCTGACACCCGAGTCTGCATTCCGGTATCGAGCGCCTAACGACCCTTTGAAACTGGGCGCGTTCAGCGGCACGTCCTCGGTTCCGGAATCGAACACCTCGTCGCTGACCCAGGCAGCCGTGCCGGTCAGTTCCCAGTTCTCCGCGACCACGTAGGTAATTGCGAGGTCGGCCCCGAACAGGTCAAAGTCGCCCAGATTGCGATACGTGAAGATGATCGGCGTCTCCGTCAGTCCGCCGGCCGTTTCCGGCACGATCGAACCAAGCGGGATCTGACCGATCGTCTGAGCGAGCACGGCCGCCGTGGCGTCGGCCTCGGCCTGGCTGGCAAACGCGATGCCCACGAGCTTCGTGAATTCGGTCTGCAGATAGGCCTGCGTGGCCGCGGCCGGCAGGAAGACATTCGGTGAGATCGGCTGCAACGCCGAGATGAAGTCGTTGACCTTCGTCCAGTAGCCGTTGACCGCGATCAGCCAGCGATCGGACACGAGGCCCTTGTAGCCGGCTTCGAGTGTCTGCCAGGTCGTCTCGACCAATGGCGACTGCGCGTCGATCGAGGTCAGATCCAGTATCGGGGGCCCGAATCCGCCGGACTCGGGATCCAGCAACGCGGCGACCACCGGTATGTCGGCGGCCGTCGGGGCGAACGTGCCCGGAACGGTGCCCAACAGATTCAGCAATCCCCCGGCAGCCGGATCACCCGCGCCAACGACCGCCTTGGCGGTCGCCCACATCTGTTCTGTCGTGGTCGGCAGAAAGTCTCTCGCTGTCCCGCCGAGCAGCGGATTGAACGGCGACATGTGCATCGGGATGTTGTTGCCGTCACGCTCGAACGACAGACCGTTTTCGGTGCCTCCCTGGACTCGGATATCGTAGCTGAACGGACCGAATATCGGCAGCGTCTGGTTCGACAGATCCAGGAAGAAGTTCAGCGTCGTCGGTGTGGTGAACGCGCGGTTGAACGTCAGTCGGAAACTGTTCTCAGTGTTCGGCTTATAGACAATCGCAGCGCGTGGCGAAAACACCGGATCGTCGAGCCGCGAGTGCTTGTCGACCCGGGCCGCCAGGACCAGGTCGAACATGTCGCTCAACGCGGCCTCGTACTGCGCATAGCCACCGACCTCGTCGACCGTGTCGTCGTCCTCGTGCTGTCCGTTGATCGTGCCTTCGGACTGGGGCACCGTGTGCAGGTAGTCAATCCCGAGGATCAGGCTCTGGCTTTCGCTGAGGTTCATTGCACGCTGCAGCTGCGTGACGAACAGAGACGACCGGTCGATGAGCGGCCGTCCGGAGCGCAGCAGGTACGTTTCGTCGTTGGAATTCTTGTTGAAGAACACCTGGCCGAACCAGTTCTTGTAGCTGGCGCGGGCCTGCCCGTAGGTCATGTCCCAGTTCTGAACCCGGCCCCCGCCCACACCGGTCAGATCGATGCTGTTGAGAGCCGTTGTCCGACCCCCTGACAAAATGATGTTCACGTCCTCGGAAGGGCGGAAATCAGCGCGCAGATCAAACGCGTACCTCTCGAGTTCGGGCGCTTCGTCACGCGCATCGATCCGTCCATTCGCCACGTTGTTCACGCGAGTCTGAACCTCGAGTCCCTCGGCCGAGGTCAGCGTCGTCGGTCGGATCAGGTCGCCTGCAAAATTGACGCACGGAGCAGATTGAATTCCCGCGTCGCCCAGGGCATCGATAGCCTGCAGACAGGCCCCCGCCAGAGCCTGCTGCACGACCTCGGCCTCGTCGATGAAATTGTAGTCGCCCCCCGTGAAGTACTGCCCGGAAAGCTTGACGCCGAACTTGCCCGACGCGGACGCATAGGCATGTCGCCCCTCAATATGGACCGCGTTTTCCGTCGTGCCCGCCCGGGATACCGTAACCTGGTCGTCCGGAAGTCCGTTCTGGTTGGCATCGAAGGGCAGCGCCACGGTTTTCGAGGCGGCTCCCTGTTGCCGAAGCCCGCCGGCGACGGACAGGCTGGTGCCGGGTGCATCAATCGGCGACTGAGTCAGATAGTGGATGACCCCGTTCGCCGCGTTCGGTCCGTACAGGGCGGATCCCGGGCCCAGGACGACCTCGACACGATCGATATCGGAGTTGGTCGTGGGCTGGAGATGCGCGAGGTTCACGCGCAGCGACGGCACGCGTGCGATGCGGTTATCGGTGAGGCTCAGCGTCGCACCCGAGAAGATGTTGTTGAACCCTCGAATCACGACGTGATTCGACTGAAGGCCGGTCGTGACTACATCGACCCCGGCCTTTTCCTTCACGTGATCCGTCAGCGATGTGGCAGGGCGCTCCGCGATGTCCTCACGGTCGACGACCTGGACGGACGCCGGCGCGTCGAGTGCTTTTTCCACCTTCTTCGAAGTCGTGATGCTGATCGGATTCAGGGTGAAGGCACGCTCGAGCATGGATGCGCTGACCGTGGTCGTAGCGCCGTCGCGGACGATCACCTCTGTCTCCGTCAACTGTTCCCAGCCCGCCAGGACGAAACTGACCGAGTACGTACCGGCAGAAAGGTTGTCGAACCGATAGGCACCGCTCGCGCTCGTCAGCCCCGACGTGACGACGGAACCATCCGACCGAAGCACCTGTACTTGCACGGCCGCCAGTCCTGCCCCATCGATGGATGAGGTGGCCGTGCCGGCGATCACGCCCTGCTGGGCGAACGCAGGTACGGCAAAGACAGCTAAGAAGAGGAGAACGGCGAGACCCTGACGCGCAGTGTTCATCGAGCAGCCTCCTACATCAGAGGTGCCGGACCGCAGGGCGCTTCGATTGGCATCCGAGCGGGTCGAGGCACTTGAAAAATATCGCTAATGTTAATGACCGTTACCCGTTAGCACAAAAAAAGAGGGTCCGGTGTGTTTCCGGACCCTCTCTACCCTGTGCAATCTGAACGATGCCTTTCTAGGCGGCGCCGCGCTGGATGGCGTGGACCGCGTCTATCATCTTCTGGGCGCTCTCCTCCATGTCGATCACGATGCGGTCGACGCGGGTCACGAAGTAGTTGTGCGCAATGTTGATGGGAATCGCGATCGCCAGACCCGACGCCGTCGTAATCAGGGCGACCTTAATGCCGCCAGCCACGAGCGTTGCCTCCACTTCGCCGGCGATTTCAATCGCCTGGAAGGCTTGAATCATGCCGATGACCGTGCCCAGGAAGCCGAGCAGCGGCGCGACATTCGACAGGGTAGCGAGCCACACGAGCCCGCTCTCCAACTTCGAGACCTCGATGGCGCCGGCATTTTCGATTGCCTGCGTAACGCGTTCCGCGCCCTCGTTGTAACGCTTCAGACCCGCGGCCAGAATCTGACCAGCGGGAGCACCGGAATCCTCGCACAGCGCGAGAGCCTGATCCAGGCGCTGTTGCGCGATCAAGCCGTCAACTTCCTTGAGCAGCTTGCGGTTCGACGCGGCCTTGCCGGTGAGGCTGACGAACTTCCAGAGGATGATGAGCATGCCTATGGCAAAACAGGCAGCCAGCGGCCACATCATGAAGCCGCCACCCGTCCAGATGTCGCCTATGTTCAGCGCCTGTCCCTGGCCCAGCGCGGGCGTTTCCTGAACCGCGATGAGTGCGGACG
>JAOTWC010000185.1 GCA_029863105.1 Gemmatimonadota bacterium
TCACCCGGCTCCGCTCCACGATCGTGTTCGGTCCGCAGCTGTCGGAGGAGCGGCGTCGCCACTTCAGACGGCGGTACTCCGGCAGACCTGACGTGGAGATGTTCGACTTCGACGCCCACCTCGAGAAGCACTATGCCCGGGCCGACGTGGTCGTCTCCATGGCCGGCTACAACACGATCTGCGAACTCCTGTCGTTCAGACTGCGCGCGGTCCTGGTCCCGCGGGCTGCCCCGGTGGAGGAGCAGACCATTCGTGCGCGCAGGCTCCATGAGCTGGGTCTGTTCGACTTCATCGAATCGAATCAGCTCGAACCGAGACTGCTGCTGTCCAAAGTGCTCCGGCAACTCGCCGCGGGTGCGCCAGCCGTTAGCGCTCTGGAATTGGGCGGACTGCCGAGAATCCGCGCTCGGGCCCGTGCACTCCTGGAGGGAGACTCCTGATGGCAGCCATGAAGGTCGGATACGTCGTCAAGCGCTATCCACGCTATTCGGAAACGTTCATCGTCAATGAGATTCTGGCCCACGAAAACGCCGGACTCGAACTCGAGATCTTTGCACTCGGCGTCTCCGGCGACACGCATTTCCAGGGGAACATCGCGGCCGTTCGTGCACCGGTTCTGTATCTCTCCCCGCTGATCAAGGCCGTCGAGTTGTGGACGGAATTCGAGGAGACCGCGGCCATATGGCCCGGGTTCTGGGCCGAAGTGGGTGGTGAGGGGAATGACGTGAAGGAAGT
The DNA here is from genome assembly GCA_029863105.1 of Gemmatimonadota bacterium. GTDB lineage: Bacteria > Gemmatimonadota > Gemmatimonadetes > Palauibacterales > Palauibacteraceae > JARFPW01. The sequence continues at coordinate 736 of JAOTWC010000185.1, forward strand.
CTACCAGGCGCTGCAGCTGGCGCGATTGGCGGCGCGGCGGGGCATCACGCACCTGCACGCTCACTTCGCGACGTCGGCCGCCTCCGTTGCGCGACTGGCTGCCCGACTGGCCGGCGTGCCATTCACCATGACGGCGCATGCCAAGGACATCTTTCACGAGAGCGTCGACGCTGCAGCCTTCCAGGCCAAACTGATCGATGCCGCAGTGACAGTGACGGTCAGCGACTTCAATCTTGCCTTCCTGAAATCCACGTATGGATCGGCAGCGGCACGCGCCCGGCGCGTCTATAACGGACTCGACCTGTCGGCATTCGCATACACCGACCCGGATGTGAGACCGCTGGATGTGGTGGCGGTCGGGCGGCTGGTCGAGAAGAAGGGATTTGAGGACCTGATCGAGGCTCTCGGGATCCTCAAGCAACGGAACCTGCCGCTGAACTGCATGCTGATCGGCGAGGGACCTCTGGAGGACCAAATCAGAGCTCGAATCGCCGGACTGGGCCTCGGCGACCGGGTGCAGATGGCCGGACCGTGTCCTCAGCGGGAGGTCAAAGCACGGGTTCGATCAGCAGCGGTGTTCGCCGCCCCGTGTGTGGTCGGGGCGGATGGCAACCGGGATGGACTGCCGACAGTGCTGCTGGAGGCGATGGCCCTGGGCACCCCCTGCGTATCGACGGACGTGACCGGGATACCCGAAATCCTGTCGCATCGACAGACCGGCCTGATGGTGGCTCAGAGAGAACCCGCCGGCCTGGCCGACGCACTGCATGAACTCGTGCGGGACAGGGCACTGCGCATACGACTGGCACGCCAGGCACGCCGGCGGATCGAGCAGGCGTTCGATATTCACCGCAACGCAGGAGAGCTCCGATCCATCTTTGAGGAATGCAGACGTGTCGGCGCGCCTGCTGGCGCCTGTCATCTGGCGGAGGCAAGCTGATGCGCATCGCGTACGTCTGCGCAGATCGTGGCGTGCCGATTTTCGGGACCAAGGGTTGTTCCGTGCATGTGCAGGAATCAATTCGCGCTCTCGTGGGGGCCGGAGCCGAGATCACGGTGTTCGCGGCTTGCCGGGGCGGCGAGCCCGCGGCGGATCTGCGGGATCTCCCGGTGGTTCCGCTGCCCCGCCGGGCCGCTGCGGATGGACGGGCCAAGGAGCGCGAGGCCCTGGCGGCCAATTCACGCCTCATTCACCTGCTTGAGCGGCACGGTCCGTTCGATGCGGTCTACGAACGGTATTCGCTGTGGTCGCATGCCGGAATGGACCACGCGTGGTACCACCGAATCCCCGGCCTGCTCGAGGTCAATGCACCCCTCATCGAAGAGCAACGGAAGTATCGGGGGCTGCACGACCGGCAGACGGCGGAGTGGGTGGCGCGCAGCGCCTTCGCTCGGGCGACAGACGTGGTCGCCGTATCACACCCGGTAGCGCAGCATGTAGAGTCGTTTGGGCCGCGCCCGGGCCACATTCACGTCATCGCGAACGGTGTCGATGCAGACCGTTTTCGGCCGGGTTTGCCTGCCGCGATCCCGGCCGGGGCCGGCGAACTCACCGTCGGGTTCGTCGGAACGCTCAAACCGTGGCATGGTTTGCCAGACCTGGTGGATGCTTTTGCCAGGTTTCACGAACGCGTGCCCGCGACGCGCCTGCTCATCGTGGGTGACGGCCCCGAGTACGAGCGGCTGGAAGCACGAATCGCGCAGTACGGGATACTCGGTGCGTCGGTGCTCACCGGACCCGTGCCGCACAATGTCGTGCCCGCACTTCTCGCCTCGATGGACGTCGCCGTGGCCCCCTACCCTGTCCTCGAACAGGACTACTTCTCGCCACTCAAACTATACGAGTACATGGCCGCGTCGCTTCCCGTCGTTGCAAGTCGGTCGGGTCAGGTCGGCGAGGTCGTTCGACACGGCGTGAACGGACTGCTGTACGAACCCGGAAACGTGCCGGCCCTCGTCGACGCTCTCCTCGCCATCCAGGGCACGCCGGGCCTGGCGGCGCGACTGGGGCGCGCTGCCCGGGAAAGCGTGCTCCGCGACCACACGTGGTCGGCCGTAGCGCAGAAGATACTGGCGTTGATAGCCGCCCGATCCAACCGGCGCATCCTGGCACGGATCGCCGTCTGATGGGCCGCCCCACGAGGCCAGGGCTTCCTCGCAGCGCCCGTGTGTTGAGACGCCTGTGGCCCTACACACGGCAGCATCGGCCGCTGATCGCCGGGTCGTTCCTGGCCATGTTCGGCGCCGTCGCACTGCGCGCACTGGAGCCCTGGCCGCTCAAGTTCGTGTTCGACCAGGTCATCGGCGTGGGAGCTGCCGGTTCGACCGCGGCGCCCCCCTTCGGACTCACCCCGGATGTTCTGCTCGGTAGCGCGGCTGCCGCGATCATCGTGATCATTGGCCTCCGCGCCTGGGCGACCTACGCACACAAGGTGGGTTTTGCGCTGGTCGGGAATCGAGTTCTGACCAAGGTCCGGGCCGACCTCTACGAGCACATGCAGGGCCTGTCGCTCACCTTCCACGATCGCGCCCGCAGCGGAGACTTGATCATCCGGGTCATCAGTGATGTCGGCCTTCTGCGGGATGTAGCCGTGACCGCACTCATGCCGCTCGTCGCCAGCGTGCTGACGCTGATCGTGATGGCCGGATTGATGATGTGGGTCAACCTGCCGCTGGCATTGCTCGCGTTGGCGACGCTTCCACTCTACGCCTTGCCGAGCCTGCGGCTGACACGCCGGATCCGGACCGTGTCCCGCGACCAGCGCCGGCGCGAAGGAAGCATGGCCTCCAGTGCCGCCGAATCGATGGGGGCGATCCGGCTGGTCCAGGCCCTGTCGCTCGAAGACACGTTCTCGGCGACGTTCGCCACGCAGAACACTCTCAGCATGAAGGATGGCGTCAAGGGCAAGAGACTGGCTGCAAGTCTCCAGGGCACCGTGCAGGTGATGATCGGGGTGTCGACTGCGGTCGTGCTGCTGTACGGCACGCGCCAGGTACTGGCCGGCGATCTTTCCGCAGGCGAACTGCTCGTCTTTCTGTCGTATCTCAAGGCGATGTTTCGGCCCATGCAGGACTTCGCAAAGTATTCCGGCCGCATTGCGAAGGCATCGGCCGCCGGCGAGCGGGTGGTCGAGTTGCTCGACCACCCGCGGGTGACGGATGCGCCCGATGCCATTCCGGCGATCGCCCTGCGAGGAGCGGTGGTATTCGACCAGGTACGCTTTGCATATGGCCAGGACACTAGGGTCCTGGACGACGTCTCCCTGTCGATCGCGCCTGGCCAGTCGGTCGCAATCGTTGGTCCCTCGGGCACGGGTAAGTCGACGCTCGTGAGCCTCCTGCTGCGACTGTACGAGCCGGACGAAGGCCGCATCCTGTTGGACGGAATCGACTCGCGCGGCTACACGCTGGCGTCACTGCGGCGGCAGATCAGCGTTCTCCTCCAGGACAACATCCTGTTCACCGGTACGATCCGCGAAAACATCGCGCACGGCGCCCACGGAGTCACCGACGCCCAGATAGAGGAGGCGGCTCGCCTGGCGAACGCTCA
>JAOTWC010000186.1 GCA_029863105.1 Gemmatimonadota bacterium
CCTGGAAGATGAGCCACTCGTCATCGGAGGAGAAATACGCCTCCGCATTCTGCCCGCCGAACGTGAGCTGCCGCAGGTTGGTCAGATGAACCTCCCGATCGTCCAGCAGCTCGTCGACGGCGACGGACCGCGTCTCAAAGCCCGGATCCGCGACGACCGTCACGTCCTGGTCTTCAGCCGGCGCACATCCCGCAGTTCCGGCGATGGCCAGCACGACCGCGAGACCTCTGACGTCCAAAAATCCTATTCCCTTCATCCGCCCAGCTCCTGTTGTATCGACGTTCGGATCGGGTCGACCATGTCATCCCAACTGGCCTCATCCGACTTGGTCACCGTGATGAAATTGTCCACCATGAACAGCGCGCGTACGCCGGCCACTTCGAACAGGCGCGCCGCAAGCTGATCCTGCTCGGCCGACACCGCATCGAAGTACGTCCGACCCTCGTCACCCAGAACGCTGCGGTCCAGCACAAACTTCGCGGCGTTTGGATTCGGCGTTCCCTGGATTTGCACGGCAGGCACGACCATGTGCTCTGCCTCCTTCCGGCCTGTTACGTGTGGTCCGGCTGTCGCGGGCGAATCTACCCGACGCGGCCGGCGCCTGAAAGGAGGTCGTCGAGCATTTCCGTCGCCCGGACGAGTAGTTCGCGGCTGATCGTCAGCGGCGGGGTCAGGGCGATGACGTTGGCTGACGGGCCGTCCGCGAGGAGGATCCAGCCGCGGCCCAGGGCCTCGCGGACGATACGGCCGGCCAGTTTCGTGGCCGGGGCGCCGGTTTCGGGGTCGATGAGCTCGACCCCGACAAGCAGACCTTGGCCCCTGACTTCTCGTACCTCCGAGTGCCGTTCCCCGACAGCCGACAGATCCTGCATCCACCGGGCGCCGAGCGAGGCAGCTCGCTCCGGGAGATTTCGGCGCCCGATCTCGTGCAGCGAAGCGGTCGCGGCGGCACAGGCGAGCGGGTTCCCGAGAAACGTGGACGTGTGAATCGCCTCCCCGGTCGACTCCGGCCACGCGAGCATGACGCTGGAGCTGCCCAGGCAGGCCGCGATCGGGAGGGACCCCGACAGCGCCTTGCCAACGCACACGAGATCGGGCACGACCTTCTCGTGCTGGCAGGCGAACCAGGCCCCGGTCCTGCCGCAACCGGTATAGACTTCATCCAGGACCAGCAGAATTCCGCGGCGCCGGCAGAGCGCGGCAAGTCCCGGCAGGAAGCCGCCCGGTGGTTCGATGATTCCGCCCCGACCCTGGATCGGCTCAAGGATCACCGCCCCCACCCCCGGGCCTCGATCCGCGTCGAGCGCCGCCTCGAGGACAGCCAGTTCGTCACGTACCGAGCCCGTTGGAAACGGGACACGCACGATGTGCGGGTTCAGCTGGTCCTGGAACGGCAGGCGGAAGTGTGCGCGATCCGTAAGCGCCAGCGCTCCATAGGTAAGCCCATGATAGGCGCCCGTGAAACAGAGAACCCCGGGCCTTCCGGTCGCGAGACGCGCCGTCTTGAGAGCCACCTCCACCGCCTCGCTGCCGGAGTTCGTCAAGACGATGCGCGGGTCGGGTACCGGAGATCGATTCGCCAGCGCTTCGAGGAGGCGCAGCTTGGCCGTGGGCGGATGGACATCGCCCAGCCCGTGCGTCAGACGGGTCAACTGGGACCGGATCGCCGCGGTCACCCTCCGGTTGCCGTGACCCGCAGCAGCCACCCCGAACCCGGCTGTGAGATCGACGTAGCGGTTGCCGTCCGGATCCCACACGTTGCTCCCGCGCGCCTTGCGCCAGAAGATGGGGAACTCGGGCGAGCTGAACGTGATGTTGCGGGATTCGACCCGTGTCAGGCGCCGCGTCAGGGCGGCAGACAGCCGCCCCGGAATCGGCCCGGTTACCCTGGGCGGGAGATTGCCCGCAGAAGCGTTCGTCATCGCGTCAGGCTAACCCGGACGCGGCCGAAGCGTCAACGAATTCGCCTTGGAGGAACCTGGGAGTGCTTGAAGGAAAAGTCGTGATGATCTCCGGGGGCTCCAAAGGTCTCGGTGCGGCTCTCGCCCGACGTTTCGTCCGCGAGAGAGCCGTCGTGTCGATCTGTTCGCGCAGTTCCGGCACGCTCGATGCCCTGTCCGAGGAGTTGAGCGTCGCCGGTCACGAAGTGCTCACGGTATCTGCCGATGTCGCCTCCGAGGCCGATGTGGGCAAATGGGTGGACGCCACTCTGCGCCGGTTTGGTCGCGTGGACGCGCTGGTCAACAATGCATCGATGCTGGGACCACGAATCGGCATCGAAGCGTATCCGCTGGACGCCTGGCGCGCCGTTCTGGATGTGAACCTGACCGGCGCCTTCCTGTGCGCACAACAAGTGATTCCGGCCTTGCGGGAGACGAGGGGGGCGATGGTCCACGTGTCCTCCGGCGTCGGCGATCACGGAAGGCCCTACTGGGGTGCCTACAGCGCTTCGAAGAACGGAGTGGAAGCGCTATCGGAAATCCTCGCCGGCGAACTGGCCGAGGACGGCATCCGCTCCAACGCGGTGGATCCGGGGAAAATGCGGACCGACATGCGGGCGGCAGCCTATCCGGATGAGGATCCGCTTACCCTGCCGGCCCCGGAAGATGTCGCGGACGTGTTCGTGTACCTGGTCTCCGACGCTGCCCGCACCGTCACCGGTCAGCGGTTCCGCGCGCAGGACTTCGAATGGCCGACCTGACGCTTCACCAGTCGTAGACGGTCCAACAACCGCAGTCCTCGGAAGCACATACCAGGCGCACACGAAACGGAGATTGGCCCCCGCGTGGCGCCGGGTGCTTCTCGACGTGGCGAATCATCGTCGATCCGCACTCGGGACACGGTGGCTCGCCGCCCGGATTCGGCTGACTCCGATCGGTGGCCTCGACGACAGCAGCTCGTTCTGAATCCAGGAGCTTGCCGACCGCTTCGTCCTTGTTGCTCATGCGCAAACGATACCGCTATCCTGTGCCATATGCATCTACAGATCCGGCGCATCAGCACATCCTCGGCATTCCTGATCGGGATGGCGCTTCACGGCTTCATCGGCTTTCTCGTGGGAATCGGGCTGGCGATCGTTGCGGGCTTCGACGTCCCGGCCGGCACGGAACCGAGTTTCGTCGAACGACTCGGGGCGTGGGCCATCGTAGTCGTTCCGTTCGTGTACGGCGTTGCCGGTGGGTTGCTGACTGCGATCGCGGCTGCTCTCTACAACGCGGTGGCGGCCGTGGTCGGAGGGCTTCGTGTGGAGTTGCGGGGAGTGCGCCGCTCGAAGGCCGAGCAGGCGTCGCGAAGCGAGAATCCGAACAGCACCGAGGGGGCATGACCCAGACCACTGTCGATCGACTCTTTCAGCCTGACGAGGCCACGGCCACCCTGCCGCTCGTCCGACGAATCGTGGCCGATATCCGGCGCGATGATTCATCGCTCGAGGCAGTCCTTCCCCGGTTGCGGGAGGCACGCATTCGCGCCCGCGGGAGCACGACGAACGCTCCCGAACTCGATCGACTGAGACTCGAGGTTGCTGAGATCACGACGAGATTCGAGGGCTACCTGGAAGAGCTCGCCCAGATAGGCTGCGTGTACCGCGGCTCTTCGGGCCACATCGACTTTCGATCCGAGGAGCATGGTTCACCGGTGTTCCTGTGCTGGTCGCCGGAAGAGACCTCAGTCCACTCGAGCCATCCGCTCGGATTGGATTGCCGACACCGCTCGCCGGTCGCCGACCGCGCTATCGAGCCGCTGGTCGGATCGTGAGCTCCAGACAGGTTCGAAAAGTCGCGCTCGCCTTTTCCGGTGGGTTGGACACGTCCGTGGCGGTGCCCTGGCTCAAAGAAACTTATGGCGCTCAAGTCGTCTGCGTCGTCGTCGATGTCGGCCAGGGCGGCGAGGATCTCGATGAGATCGAGGAACGCGCCCACGCGGCAGGTGCGGAAGCATGCCATGTGGTAGACGTGCGTGAGGAATTCGTCACAGACTTCGTCTGGCCCACGTTGCGCGCCGGGGCGGTGTACGGGCGCAAATACCTGCTCGGCACCGCCATGGCTCGGCCGTTGATCGCCCGGGAAGTCGTTCGGGCCGCCCGCCGCGAGGATTGCGACGCGCTCGCCCACGGATGCACGGGAAAGGGCAACGACCAGGTTCGATTCGAACTGACTTTCGGCCGCCTGGCGCCCGATCTGACCGTCATCGCCCCCTGGCGCGAGTGGGACATCCGTGGACGGGCCGATGCGGAACGGTATGGCCGATCGGTCGGCGTCCCGTTGCCGCCCCCCAAGACACGC
>JAOTWC010000187.1 GCA_029863105.1 Gemmatimonadota bacterium
TGGTTTTACATTCAGTGTCGAAAACTCTCCGCTCGGTGTGGATTGTGTGGGCAAGACACATGCGGATCTCCCGGTCCCAGACGCCGGTATCCGCATCAACTACGCATCAAACGCGGTCGCTTCATCGCCCGAACAAAATCGTGCGATCGGGCGAGTTTTTCAAAAAACGACCGTTCCGCCCTCCCCGGCATCCGAGCTGTCGCGCTTGCCACTGGCTCGCCTCAACGCCAACGTGTCCCGTCCGCGTTAGGACTACCCGGAGTCTGGAGTTCGCCGTGATCAGCCTCGCCCTGATGCTCCTTCTCATCGCCGCCGTCGCGGGCTCCGGACTGGCTGCGGGCTGGATGGTCTGGATGATGTCCCGGACCAGGCGGCTCGAGGCCACGTTGCCCGATGGAGAGGACGGAGCGCTCGCGGGCCGGCTTGAAGAGATCGCGGCAGAGTTGTCGACCGTTCGCCGGCAGCTTGACGATCTCGAGCAACGAGCGGAATTCACCGAGCGCCTCCTGGAGGCCGACGGGATCCCCGGCAAGTTGCCCCCGGTCTCGCCAGAAGCATGACGCGCGCGCGCATCCGGTGGGGCGGTCTGGCCGTCGCCGCAGCCCTGATCGTTGCTGCCGTGGTGTTTGCGGGGGACTTTCCGACCAACGGCGAGCACTACGGATTCTGGTCGGTCGTGCCGCCCGTCCTCGCACTCGTGCTCGCCTTTGCCCTCCGCGAGGTGATCTCAGCCCTGTTCATCGGCATCGTTCTCGGCGGCGTCATCAGCGGCAAGCTCAACGTCGTGCAGGAGTTCCTCATCCCGTCGATCGGTTCGCCCGGCTATGGCCTGATCCTGCTGGTCTACCTGTGGGCCCTGGGTGGCCTCGTTGGCCTGTGGACGCGAACCGGAGGCGCCGTCCTGTTCGCCCGCTGGGCGGGTGCGCGGATCGTGCGGGGTCCCCGGACGGCCAAGCTGTTCACCTGGATCATGGGGATGGTATTTCATCAGGGCGGTTCGATCAGCACGGTGCTGACCGGGGCGACGGTGCGACCGGTGTCCGACGCGAACCGGGTCGCCCACGAAGAAATGGCGTACATCGTCGACTCCACGGGTTCGCCGGCCGCGACGGTGATTCCGTTCAACGTGTGGCCCATCTATGTCGGCGGTCTGGTAGCTGGAACCGTGCCGGTGATCTCCAGCGCGGACCAGGGAATCGCGTTCTTCCTCAAGGCGTTGCCATTCAATTTCTACGCGATTTTTGCGGTTCTGTTCACACTGCTGTTCGCGTTCGATCGTGGGCCCGCGGCATGGCCGCGGCGCATGCGGGCGGCCATGCACAGGACGAGGGAAACGGGCGACCTCGACCGGGAAGGCGCCGAGCCGCTCGCTGCCGGAGAGCTGTCGCGCATCGAGACGCCGGAAGGGTACACGCCGGCGCTGATCGACTTCTTCGGGCCGATGGGCGTCCTGCTGGGCGTGGCGATCATTCCGTTCGTCAAGACCTATTTCATCGATGGAAGCAGCACTCCGACGCTTCCGATCGCGGAAGCGTTTGTGCTCGCCGTCCTGGCCGCCATCGGGATTGCGCTGGCGCGCGGGATGTCGCTGCGCGTAGCGATGGACGGATTCATCACCGGCTGCAAGGGCGTAACCATCGGCGCCGTCGTGCTCGGCCTCGCCGTAACTCTGAAATCCGTTGCCGACGCTGTGGGCACCGCTGCGTACGTCGTCGACACCGTCGGACCCTGGATTCCCCCCGTCACCCTGCCGGCGTCACTTCTCGTGATGGCGATGTTCGTGGCGTTCTCGACCGGCACGTCGTGGGGCACCTACGCCGTTCTGTTTCCGGTGTCGATGCCCCTCGCCTGGGCCGTCCTGCCGGATCCCATGTTCCTCACTCTGTGCTTCGGGGCCGTTACCGGCGGCGCCGTGTTCGGTGATCAGTGCTCGCCGATATCGGATACGACGATTCTCTCGTCGCTCGTATCGGGCTGCGACCTGATGGATCACGTCCTGACGCAGCTGCCCCCCGCCCTGATGGCGGCGGGCCTGGCGGCTCTCGCCTACACTCTGGCGGCTCTGTTCGTCGTCTGACCCGGCAGCACATCCGAAGCGATGGAATGGATCACGGTGCTGCGCCGTCGAACCTGTTGAGTACGCGGCGCAACACGGGTCGCGCGAGTTTGAGCGACAAAACAGGAGACGGGACGATGATTGGAAGAGCGATGGTGCTGGCAGCCGGACTCGCGCTGCTGGCTGCCCCACAGACTATGGCGCAGGACGGCGAAGGCGATGCGCAGATGCCGCGGAATGCTCGGCGCGCCCAGATGCGCCAGCACGATGCGCAGATGGCTCAACGTGGCCCCGGAGCGCACCTGATGTTCGATCGGACCATCGGCCAGCTGATGGACCGACAGCACGAGTTGAACCTTACCGACCGACAGATGTCGGCTCTGGGCGATCTGCGCGACGAGGCCCGGTCCGTACTCGGCCCGCTCCGCGACCAGCTGGCGACGGTGCGCGACGGCGTCCGTGACGGCTCGTTGACGCGGGATGCGGCCCGTACGGCCATGCAGGGCGTGCACGAGCAGCTTTCCGATTCGATCGAGGGGCTCCATGCGCGGCTCGAAGAGATCCTGGAACCCGAGCAGCGCGCGATGCTGCGTCATGAGATGGCTCGGCGCGGCAGACACGGGCCTGCCACGGGTGGTCACATGCGACGGCAGCGCGGCTAGCCTACCTCAGCCCGAGGGAATGACGAGGCGGTCGAGTTCGCCGATCAGACTGGAAAGCACTCCTTGATGGTGGGCGGACTCGAGCAGCGCTACGGCGATGTACTTGCGGCCGCCGCGCTCGACGATCGCAGCATCGGCGTGCCAGTTCTTGAAACTTCCGGATTTCCGGAAGATGCGAGACAGCGGGCGCGAGTTGAGCAGACCGCGAACGAATTTATGACGGATCCTGGGGCTTCCCATGATCGACTTCATTTCCGCTGACGCCCACGGGCTGACGAGCTGGCCCTCATCCATCATCACCAGAAATCTCGCTGCCTGGCGTGCGGTCGCGCCATGAGAAATTCCGTGGATCGGGTCCCGCTTCCAGGCGCCGACGCCGCCGCCGTATCCACGCCCCACCCACAGTCCGCCGTCGCGCTCGGGGTCATATAGATCCCAGCGCGGATCTCTTAGCGTAGCGCCGATCTGATCGAAACCGACGAGCTCGATGAGTTCGCTGGACACGAGGTTGTCCGAGTTGCGAATCATCCTTTCCATCTTCTCCCTCAGCGCGGGTGTGTACTCCAGATTCCCCATCTCAATCTGGTGGAACACGCCGAGCATGATCGCGATCTTCGGCAGACTGGCCGCGTACTGCATCCGATCTTCGTCGTGTGCGGCGAGGCGCATGTGGCCGGCCTCGGTAATATCGATCAGCACGACCGACAGGTGTCCCGAAGACGCGAGCTGACGATAGCGTTCGCCGGACAGGACTCGATCGAGCCCTGCTTGAAGTGCCGAGTCGGGAGCCGGGAGCACAAGGCTTTCCGGCACTGCCCTGGTTGTTCCCTGACCAAACGTCGACGGGGCCGAAGCGAGCAGGAGCAGCAGGGCCGGAAGGCCAGGGAGGCGGTTCACCGGGTCTCCCCGACCAGGCGTTCGATCTGTGCGGCGATGGCCATGTGCTCCTGCGCGGAGTTTATCCGGAGGTTGTTGGACATCATCGACACCAGGTAAACCCGCTGCGAGCCGTCTGCGCCCCCGGCCGGAGATTCCACGATCGCCACGGAGTGCATGAGGTTTTCCAGGTTGCCGGCGTACTGCACGCATGTGTAGCCGGCTTCCTGCCCGCACCGATACAGGGATCCCGATTTGAAATAGACCGCGGCTTGAGACAAGGCGGGCGACGCGGCGTACCGGTAGCGCCTGCGGGTGAAGTACATGAGCTTCTTGATCTCCAGGCTGCTCCATGGATCCACGATGCGGCCCTGCTCCAGGCGCATCAGCCAGCGAACCAATTCGCGAGGGCTGGTCCGACTCGCCTGCGGAGGAATCCGACGTTGCGCGCCGCTGGTGAAATGCCCCCGCAGGTAAAGACGTGCCGTGTCGAGCCCCGCCGCGTTGAGCGGGTTCTCGATCAGGCGTATCGAGCGAGCGGCGAGCTCCGCGGGAGGCGTGTTGCGAAGAAATTCGGCTTCCTGCTGCGGCGTCGGCGGGTAGGCGGTGCCGAATTCCTCCAGAAGCAGGACCTGCTTCCAGACCATCGAGCCGGCGGCGTTGGAACTT
>JAOTWC010000007.1 GCA_029863105.1 Gemmatimonadota bacterium
GGTAGCGGACTCGCTAACCATTAATGGACTGAACGGACGTCAACGAATACAACCCTGCAACGGTCAATATAGTTGCACATGCCCGTCTCCAACCAACCAGCCCCGATGTCGCCCTGTCGCCACGCTCCGCCCGATCCGGCCTCCGCGGCGCGTCCGCGGTTCTGCTGCGAGGGGGGTCAGTCCAGGTCGCACGGAGACTGCGAGGGCTCGAAACCGGGCAGGTCGTCGGCCGGCGATCGCACGCCGAGGCCGCCCCGGTTGAGCACGTGCGTGTAGATCATGGTCGTCCGGAGGCTTCGGTGTCCGAGCAGCTCCTGGATGGTTCGGATGTCGTAGCCGTCCGCCAGCAGATGCGTGGCGAACGAGTGGCGGAACGTGTGGCACGAGGCACGCTTCGGGACGCCCGATGCAGTCACCGCGCGCTTCACGGCCCGCTGAATCGACGTCTCGTGCAGATGGTGCCGGTGCCTGTGGCCGGTGCTCGGGTCGGTGTAGCGGCGGGTCGCGGGAAATACCCATTGCCACGGCCAGTCACAACCCGCGCCGGGCAGCTTTCGATCGAGGGCTCCCGGAAGTGCGACCCAGCCGGCGCCTTCCGTCCGGTCTCTCTCCCACTGTCGTCGTGTCCGATCGATTCGCGCTTCGAGTTCGGGCCGTGCGACCCTGGGCAGGACACTCACCCGATCCCGATTCGACTTGGGGTCGCGGATGAGGATCTCGCGGCGGCCGAAGTCCACATCCTTCACCCTCAGGCGCAGAGCCTCCAGCAGCCGCAGACCGGCACCGTATAGCAGGATGGCCACCGTGCGCGGATCGCCGTCCAGCAGCCCGATGATGCGTGCCGCCTCAGCGGGAGTAAGTACGGTCGGCAAGCGGCGCGAGCGCTTGGCCCGGACGATCGCACGCGGGGTTTCCACGTCGATGCCGAGGACCTGTCGATACAGAAAGAGTATCGCGCCCGCCGCCTGGTTCTGGGTCGAGGCGCTGACACCCCGATCGGTCGCCAGGTGTGACAGGAACTCGACGATCTCGTCGTGACCGAGGGCCGCCGGATGCGTGAGGTCGTGATACCGCACGTACCGCGTGACCCAGCCGACGTACGTGTCTTCCGTCCGTTCGCTGTAGTTTCTGCGCTTGATTTCCGCGCGCAGACGATCGAGAAGCTTGGGCTGCGCCATCGCTTCAAATGCGGCATCGGACTCAACAAAGCGTCATCCCCGGACCTGCCCATACTGGCAAGATCCGCGGCCAGGCGTTAGGTACAGGCCTCCGAATCGTTCCCGTAGAACATGGAAGACTGACGATCATGCAAGCACAACTACTTCGAGGCCGGGCCAGCGTCCTGGCGGCCCTCGTTCTCGTCGCCGCCTGTAGCGCGGAGTCGGCCGGTTCTCGCGCCACCGCGGCGCTGGAGACGGACGACCAGAAGGCCAGCTACGGCATCGGCAGCAATATGGCTCAGAACCTGGTCCCGATGGCCGATCGCATAGACATGGATGCCCTGGTCCGGGGATTTGAAGACGCGCTGGCCGAGGCGGAGCCTGCCGTGCCGATGGAGGAGCTGCACCCTCTCCTGCAGGCGTTCCAGCAGGATCTGTTCGATGCCACCCAGCGGGCGCAGGCCGCCAAAGCGGAGACCGGCCGGGCGGAGGCCGATGCGTTCCTGACCGAAAACGGCGCCCGTGAGGGCGTGATGACAACCGAATCCGGCCTTCAGTACGAGATCCTGGAGCAGGGCAGTGGCCCGTCGCCGTCTGCCGACGACCGGGTGACGATTCACTATCGCGGTACGCTGCTCGACGGGACGGTATTCGACAGTTCGTACGACCGGGACAAGACGGCCACGTTCTCGTTGCAGGGCGTGATTGCGGGCTTTTCCGAAGGCCTGCAGATGATGCAGGTGGGGAGCAAGTACAAGCTCTACATTCCGCCGGAACTCGGCTACGGTGCCCAGGGGAGCGGCCCGATTCCGCCGAACTCGGCGCTGATCTTCGAGCTCGAGCTGCTCTCGATCGAGTAGTCCCTCCGCGGGACCAAGCGGGCGGCGGTACGGGGAGTACCGCCGCCCGTTGCGATCAGCGGCCGGCCAGGTTGGCTACCGCTCGAGCCAGCATGCCGACCTTTCTTCCGTCGGCAGCGTCCGCGCTGTCGGCCTGCAGTTCACCCGCCAGCCTGCGAAGCGACTCGCTGCGCGCCGCGCCGGACTGCGCCTCGGCGGCCGCCAGGGCCCTGCGGACTTCCAGAATGCGCCCCGTGTCCATCCCGTTCGAGCGCACCAGCTGATCGAGGTAGGCCCGGGCCAGCGAGAACGTCGCGGGCCACTCGAATTTCGGTTGCCCCTGCACGTTCAGGTGTTCCAGCCGCACGCTCAGCGCCGCGTCGATCTCGTTCTGCGTGATCCAATAGCTCGGCGTCAGCTCGAAGATGTCGAGCCCGCGTGAGATCTCGGAATTCACGATGAGTCCGTTGTACCAGTACACCGACCAGGAGCCGCCGCTGGCCAGCCGCTCGGCGTCGACGGGTCCGCGGTCGTGATACGCGATCTCGATCGGGTGGGCCGGATCCGTCCAGTCGAAGATGGAAATCCCGCCCTGGTACCAGCCCTGCACCATCACGTCGCGGCCGGGGATCGGGATCAGCGAACCGTTGTGCGCGACGCAGTTTTCCTGTGGCGTCTGCGCTGCCGGCAGCTTGTAGTAGCTATGGAACGTGAGGTTCTCGCCGTCGATCGTGAAGATCGCGTCCGCGCCCCACTCTTTCGGATCGGAGGCCCGGCACTTCGGCCCGCCGCCGCCGCCCCACTCGTCGGAGAACAGGATCTGCGTTCCGTCGTTGTTGAACGTGGCCGAATGCCAGTAGGAAAAATTCGAGTCGGCCACGGCGGCGATTCGCCGGGGCTGCGTCGGGTCGCTGATGTCGAGCAGCAGGCCGTACCCGCCGCACGCGCCGCCGGCGAGTCCGATTTCCGGATACAGCGTGATGTCGTGGCACTGCGTCGGGCCGGTCGGCCCGCCACCACCGCCGCCGCCGAACATCTGTGCGATGATCCCCGGCATGGCTTCGCGGAGTGCAGCGCTGTCGGCCGCCGTAGGCGCGCCGCTGCCACCTCGCGCGACGACGACGCTGTCGAGCATCGGATCGACGAACCGCGACGGGAGCGGCCGGTCGGCTCCCTGGATCTCGACGATGAACGCGCCCGCGGCCCGTGCCTGGGCCAGCGCTTCCTCCTGGGCCGCGATGTCCGCCGGCGCTTCACCGTGCCTCGGCGGCGCTTCCAGGTCGTCGAAAATGCGTGGTGACGAAACGATCGCGGCCTGTTCCGGGTGGGCGAGCGGGACGCGGATCACTTCGATTCGGAACAGCGCCGTGTTGGGATCCTCTTCCGGCGAGGCGTCCGAGCAGCCGGGCAGCTCTTCCGGCGACCGCACGCGCGACGATCCGGATACGTAGATGTAGACGTTCTCGGAGTCGTCGGGATCGACGAGAAGGGAATGCGTGTGCGAGCCCCGGCATGTCTGGACGTTGCCGACGTTGACCGGATTGTCGAGATCGCTGATGTCGAAGATGCGGATTCCCCGGAGTCGATCCGGACTCACCGGATCGGCGACGCCTTCGCCGCCGCAGTCGAGGCGGCCGCCCAGGCCTTCGCCGGACACGAACAGCAGGTTGCGGTAGACGGACACGTCGCTCTGCGAGGCGGGGCAGAAGTAGCCCTTGCGCAGGGTCGGCGCGGCGGGGTTGGAAATGTCCCACACCTGGAAGCCGTTGTAATTGCCCTGGATCGCGTAGTCACCGAGGAACGCGAGGTCGGAATTCGTCACGCCGGCGAACGGTTCCTGCGACGGCGTATTGGAGACGAGCCGCAAGTTCCAGATCGCCTCCCCCGCGTCCGTCGCCCCGGCTGCGAGTCCGACTCGCGGATCCGGGCTGGGCGGATCGGCGATCTTCCCGGTCCAATCCTCCGTGATCTGCCGGTCTGTCTCGACGAGCACTGGAGTCTGCGCGGTCGACGCGCACGCCGCGAATACGCTCAACGCGGCGGTGAACCCGACGGCGCGGGCCCGATGAAGCATCCTGGTCATGGTGTTTTCCGAAGTGAAGAGAAACGAAACAATCGGAGACGCCGGACCCGTCACGAGCCGCCGTCCCCGAGCAGAATATCGCGAAGCATGGTCCGCATCCGGGTGATCTCGCTCTCCTGGTCAGCGCCGATATCCGACGCGAGCTTGAACACCGAGTCGTCCTGGGCGGCACCCCGGATGGCGAACAACTCCTCCACCATCGTGATCGCTCCCTGGTGATGCTGGATCATGAACTGCAGAAAGAGGCGATCGAACTCCTCACCGCGGGCGGCGTCCAGCGCCGCCAGTTGGCCGGCCGTGAGCATGCCCGGCATGTGCATCATGTGGCCGTCGGACTCCGGGTCCGGCGCCGGCAGATTCCGATCGGTCAACCAGCGTCGCATGAGCGCGATCTCGTCGTTCTGCGCGTTGATGATGCGGGCGGTGAGGATCCGCATCGGCGGGCTGGCGCCGTGTGTCGGGGCCATGCGGGCCATCACGAGCGCCTGGGCGTGGTGGTGGATCATCCCCGACATGAAGTCGACATCCGCCGCCGTGTAGGATGTCCGGACGCTGTCCGCGATCGCGGCCTGGCCCGCCACGTCGCTTGCGGCACCGGGGCCCGACGGCGGCGCGGTGGATAGAGCCGGTCCACACGCGGCGGCCGTTACGGCAAAGATCGCCAGACTCCGTTTCATCGACATCCATACAGTCTAAGCGGCCGGGGGATGAGATCAAATCTGCGGCCCGCAGCGACGATGCCTTCGCAGCCCGAGATGAGAGGCGGTTGAGCGGACCGGCCATCGTCAACCATGTCCAACATCCGCGAGTGGCCCTTCTCCGATCGACCGCGGGAGCGCCTCGAAGTTCTGCACGCCGCCGTGCTGCCGGTGCGCGAGCTGCTGGCCATCGTGCTCGGATCCGGATCGGCCGGCCGGTCGGCGGTGGACCTCGCCACCGACCTGCTGGCGCGCTTCGGCGGGTCCCTGCGGCGGCTGGGCATGGCGGAGCCCGCGGAACTCCGCGCGGTTTCCGGCATCGGTCCCGCCCGGGCCGCGACGGTCGCGGCGGCGCTCGAACTGGGCCGCCGGCTGGCGACGGAGCCGGCCCGGCGAGGGGATCGCATCCGGGGCCCGGGCGATGTCTTCCAACGGCTCGGTCCCGTCCTGCGCGACCGCAGGCAGGAGGAGTTCTGGGTGCTCTACCTCGACTCGCAGAACCGGGTGCTGAGCGATCGGAGGATCACCGTCGGGCTGCTCAACTCGTCGCTTGTCCATCCGCGCGAGGTGTTCGCCCCGGCGATCGCCTCGTCGGCCGCGAGCCTGATCCTCGCCCACAATCACCCGAGCGGCGATCCGGATCCGTCGCCCGAAGACCTCGACGTCACGGTACAAATGGTGGAAAGCGGCCGGCTCCTCGGAATCCCGGTCAGGGATCACATCGTGCTCGGAGACACGTCGTTCGTCAGCCTGCTGGAGAAGGGGTTGCTGCAGCCCTAGAGGTCCCGGACGTACCAGCCGTTGCAGCCGCAGTGTCCCGTGTTGCCCATCGGCGCGTCGAGCGGCGTGAACCCGTTCAGCTCGTACAGTCGGCGGGCGTCGGTCATGTGTTCCAGCGTCTCGAGGTAGCATCGGCGGTAGCCTGCGGCGCGCGCCGCAGCCAGGCAGTGTTCCATGAGCCGGCGTCCGACTCCGTGACCGCGGGCTGCGGCGACCAGGTACATCTTCTTCAGCTCGCATACGTCAGCCGGACCGTCCTGGAGCGGGCCGATCCCGGCGCCCCCGACCACGACTTCGTTCCGTACGGCAACGAAAAACGCGGCCGTCGGACCCACGTACGCCTCTGACATGGCGTCCACCTCGGGGTCCATGATCGAGTACCCTTCGCCCACGGCGCCGAATTCCGTCATCACGTCCCGAATGATGCGGGCGATCGCCGGATCGTCGCGCGGTTCGATCGGTCGAATTCGGTGTTCAGCCATGGGTCCGCCTCGTTGCGGCGTCGGTCGGGGGACTGCGGGACCCCGGAAGTGTAGTATTCCCGGTAACCGTCTGCGACCGCGGGGCCGGCTGGAGCGGCTTTGCGCGGCACGACGATTGCTGCCTATGATCCGCATGACCACGATCAGGAGATAGCGTGCCGCCTCCGGGACGACAGCAGACTGCCGATCCGAAGAGCTCGTCCTCAGAGACGGGCGGGCCCAGGTCCATCCTGCCGGCGGAGTTTCTCGCGGCTGCAGAAGGGCTCGAGGACCGACTCGACCTCGAGCTGCTCGCGCTCGCATTTCAGTACAGCAAGGAAAAGCACGCGGGTCAGAAGCGCTCCAGCGGCGAAGCGTACATTACGCACTGCGTCGCCGTGGCGAGCATCCTGTGCGAGATCCACCCGGACACGGGGACGATCGCCGCGTCCTTCCTGCACGACGTCGTCGAAGACAGCGAAGTCGGCCTCGAGGAGATCCGCCAGGAGTTCGGCGCCGAGATCGCGACGCTGGTCGATGGTCTCACCAAGATCTCGCGCGTCGAGTTCCGTTCGCTGGCCGAGCGCCAGGTCGAGAACTATCGGAAGCTCCTGCTGTCGATGGCGGCGGACGCCCGCGTGATCATCGTCAAGCTCGCCGATCGGCTGCACAACATGCGGACGCTCGAGCACCTGGACTCCGGCCGTCAGCGTCGCATCGCGCTGGAGACCAAGGAGATCTATGCACCGCTCGCGCACCGGCTCGGCATGGCCCGCGTGCGCTGGGAGCTGGAGGACCTGGCCTTCAAGTTCCTCGAACCGGAGGAATACAAGGAGCTGTCGGCGATCGTGGCCGAGAAGCGCAGCGAGCGGGAGAGCCTCATCCAGCGCATGGTCGAGCCGCTGTCCGAGGAGCTCGAACAGGCGGGCCTCGAATGTGCCGTGCAGGGCCGGGCGAAGCACCTGTGGTCGATCTGGCGCAAGATGGAGAAGCGCGGCAAGTCCTACGAGGAGATCTACGATGTGCTCGCGGTCCGGGTCGTTCTCCCGACGATACGCGACTGCTACCATGCCCTCGGGGTCATCCACAACAAGTGGACGCCGCTCACCGAGAGGTTCCACGACTACATCGCGACACCCAAGTCGAACCTCTACCAGAGCCTGCACACGACGATCTTCGGCCCCGGCGGTCGGCTGTACGAGATTCAGCTGCGGACCGAAGACATGCATCGTACGGCGGAACTCGGAATCGCGGCGCACTGGCGCTACAAGGAAGGCGGGGGCGGAGACGAGGTCGACGAGAAGCTGTCATGGTTCCGTCAGGTGCTCGAGTGGCAGAAGGAAACCCACGAGCCTGAGGAGTTCCTCGAGTTCCTGCGGGTCGATCTGTTCCAGGACGAGATTTTCGTGTTCACGCCCGCGGGCGACGTGAAGCAGCTCCCGCGGGGGGCCACGCCGATCGATTTCGCGTTCGCCGTCCACACGGAAGTCGGAAATCATTGCGCCGGTGCCAAAGTGAACGGGCGGATCGCGCCGTTGGCCCGGGCGCTGAAGAACGGCGACACGGTCGAGATTCTCACGTTGGACAGCCAGCGGCCGAATCGGGATTGGCTCGGCTTCGTGCGCACGAGCCGGGCTCGCCATCGGATTCGCAACTGGATCCGTGACGAGGAACATGACTCGGCGGCGCAGCTTGGCAGGGACATCCTGGCCCGGGAATGGCGTCGCCGGAAGGCCAGGCCGGACGATGCGGATCTGGAGATCGCGGCGCAGAAGCTGAGCATCCGCGGTGGGCCCGATGGACTGTATGCGTCGGTCGGGCGCGGGGACATCGGGATCACGAAGGTGGTGCGGGCGGTGCTCGGTGACCAGGAGGGGGCGTCGACGGAGCCGACCACGACGCCTCTGTCCAAGCTGGTCCGGCGCGTGTGGACGGCGCCGAAGGGCGTGAAGATCCAGGGTATGGACAATTTGATGGTTCGGTATTCGCAATGCTGCCAACCAGTTCCAGGCGATAAGGTGATAGGTTACATTACTGTCGGAAGGGGCATTTCGATTCACCGCCACGATTGTCCCAACGTCCTCGGCCTGCCCGACCTCCCCGAGCGACGGGTGGTGATCGACTGGGGCACCGACGAGGAACAGAGGTTTCTCGTCCGCATCGTGATGGAGGGTACGGATCGACACGGATTGTTCGCCGATATCGCGCGGGCGGTGAGCGACACCGGGACGAACATCCAGTCCGCCAGCATCACCACCGTGGAAGGCGGAATGCAGGGTCAGTTCGTCGTCGAGGTCGAAAACCTGGGACACCTGAAGAAAGTGCTCCGACAGATCCGGCGGGTGAAGGGAGTGCTTTCGGTGGAACGGAAGGAGAGCTTCGGCGACAGCGATCTCACGTTGGCCGGCGGGACGTACGAGCCGGACGCGTTCGCGGATCCGCCTCCGGACCTGTCGCCGGACGACTAGCGGTCAGTCCCCGAGCGCGGCGATCTGCAGGTCCAGCGCACGAATGTCGTCCTCCATCGCCTTGATCCTCTCCAGCACACGTTCGGCGGCGGGGTCGAGCCGGACGATGGTCGCCGCCACGGAGTCCTGCAGCTCGGAGAATGTCGCGGCGACCAGCGGATCCTCGAGAGCCTCCGACTCCAGAGGACGTATCGCCATCTCGAGCTCGGCGAGCTCGCGTCCGACCGCCGCCCGCTCAGCGGCCGACGGCGGCTCGTCACCCGGCTGCAGCAGGACCGGGCCGGCCAGCCGGTTGAAATCCGCGCCGACCTGCCGGGCGCGATCAAGCATCGCCTCGGCCTGCGGGTCGAGTGCGATCATCCGGGCCCGCAGCACCTCATAGAAGCGCTCCTGGACTTCGACCACGCCCGGCTCCCCGAGCGCCCGTGCCTGCACCGAGCGGATCTGGTTCTGTACGGACGCATACTGGATGACCATCTGCTCGCGCCGCTGCTCCAGGGCGCGTCGCTGCTCGGCCCGGTCTTCCGCACCGTCGTCGCACGACGCGCCGGCTCCCGCAACCAGCGCGGCAGCGGTCAGCACGAGTGCGCGTCGACGGCGGACATCGATTCCTCTCAAGCTGCTCCCCACGCGGATGCGGTCATGTCAACGGTCTTGTACCGGGCTCCGGAACGTGCCAACGTGGACGTCGCTCGGGGGCGTGGCAAGCAGGCGCGTTCCCTCTCCGTTGCCCACACGCGCGACCCGATGAACACGTTCGATCTCCAGCTTCCGTTCGAGCCGACGGGCGACCAGCCCGGGGCGATCCGCGATCTCGCGGCGGGGATCGCTGCCGGTCGCCGCTGGCAGACTCTCCTCGGCGTCACGGGAAGCGGCAAGACCGTGACGATGGCCGGGATGATCGCCGCCACGGGCCGCCCCACGCTGGTGATGAGCCACAACAAGACTCTCGCCGCCCAGGTGTACGGAGAGCTGAAGCAGTTCTTTCCCGCCAACGCCGTCGAGTACTTCATCTCGTACTACGACTACTATCAGCCCGAGGCCTACGTTCCGTCCACGGACACGTATATCGAGAAGGACGCCTCGATCAACGACGACATCGAGCGGTTGCGGCTGCGCACGACCTCGTCGCTGATGGAGCGCCGGGACGTGATCGTCGTCGCCTCCGTGTCGGCCATTTACGGTCTCGGGGATCCACGCGCGATCCGGGCGATGATGCTCACGCTCGATGTCGGGCAACGGATTTCCCGCCGCGACATCCTGCAGGGCCTCGTCAGCATCCAGTATCGTCGGAACGACTTCGACCTCAACCGCGGCACGTTTCGCGTCCGCGGCGACGTGATCGAGGTGCTGCCGGCGTACGAGGAACAGGCCGTGCGCATCGAGTTGTTCGGCGACCTGGTCGAGCGGATCACGAAGATCGACGCACTGACCGGTGCGACGATCTCCCGTCTCGAGTCCACGGCCGTATTCCCCGCCACGCACTACGCGATCGAGCAGGAGCGGCTGGCCCACGCCGTAGACGGGATCCTGACCGAGCTCGAGCAGCGGCTGTTCGCGTTCCGGAAACAGGGTCTGCTCCTGGAGGCCCAGCGCCTGGAGACGCGCACGAAGTTCGACGTCGAGATGCTGCGCGAGATGGGCTTCTGTCCGGGAATCGAGAACTACTCGCGCTACTTCGACGGTCGCGAGGCCGGAGAGCGGCCCTATTGCCTGCTGGACTATTTCCCGGACGATTTCGTGATCATCGTCGACGAGTCCCACGTGTCGGTGCCACAGATCGGCGCGATGTACGCGGGCGATCGCAGTCGGAAGACGACGCTCGTCGAGCACGGCTTTCGGCTTCCGTCGGCGCTCGACAATCGGCCGCTGAGCTTCGACGAGTGGGAGGCGGCGGTTCCCCAGGCGCTGTTCGTCAGCGCGACCCCCGGACCCTACGAACTGACGAAGAGCGGGGGAGTCGTCGTGGAGCAGTTGATCCGCCCGACGGGTCTGCTCGATCCCGTGGTGGACGTGCGCCCGGTGGCGAGCCAGGTGGATGACCTGCTGGAGGAAATCCGGTTGCGGACGGCGCGTGCGGAGCGCGTGCTCGTGACGACGCTCACCAAGCGGATGGCGGAGGATCTCGCCGAGTACCTGGATGCGCGGGGCGTCCGCGTCCGGTACCTGCACAGCGACATTCCGACGATCGAGCGTGTCGAGATCCTGCGCGATCTTCGACTCGGCAAGTTCGATGTTCTCGTCGGAATCAACCTGCTGCGCGAGGGACTCGATCTGCCTGAAGTGTCTCTCGTAGCCGTGCTCGACGCGGACAAGGAGGGCTTCCTGCGTTCGGAGACGTCCCTCGTGCAGACGATCGGCCGGGCGGCCCGCCACCTCAACGGCACGGCCGTGCTGTACGCCGACAAGATCACCGGTTCGATGCAACGGGCGATCGACGAAACGACTCGCCGGCGCGAAACGCAGGCCGCCCACAACGCCGCACACGGGATCGAACCGCGGACGATTCAGAAGTCCGTCCGGGAGATCCGCTTCACCACAGCCGTGGCCGACGCCAGGTCGGTGGAGCCTCGCGAGGACAGATCGCGCGTCGGCGAGAAGACGTCCGCCTATGAGGGTCGACGGGGTGCGGAACTGGTGGCGGCGATCGAGCAGGAAATGCAGCAGGCGGCCGCGGAGCTCGACTTCGAACGTGCCGCCCGGTTGCGCGACGAGCTGTTCGACGTGCGAGCACAGCTCGATACCTCGGCGCCGGCGGTCCCCGCAGCGTCCGCGTCGCGCCCGTCTCGACCATGAGGTCTTCCGTGCCCGACGGGACCGCGGTTGCCCTGAACGAGCGACAATTGGAGACGTGGGGCGAGTCTGTGGGGCGCACGGCCGGTGCCGGCGGCGTATTCGTCGGCCTGTACGGAGAGCTGGGGGCGGGGAAGTCGACCCTGGCGAGAGCCGCCTGCCGCGGCCTCGGGGTCGAGGGAACCGTGCCGAGTCCGACGTTCACGATCGTCAACGTGCACCGGGTCGGAGATACCGTGGTGTATCACGCCGACCTGTATCGGTTGAACGCGGCCGGCGACGCCGGCGCGAGGGCAGCGTTGATCGATGCGGGCTGGCCCGATCTGCTGGAGGCCGGCGGAGCCGTGTTCGTGGAATGGGCCGACCGCGCTGCCGGCTGGTTGCCCGAGGATCGGTGGGAGATTCGCCTCGCGTTTTCAGACGACCTGGCCGTGCGGCTCGTTTCGATCACTGCCTTCGGCAGCGCGCCCCCGCCACCGGAGTTTCCGTGCTGATCCTCGCCCTCGACACGAGCACCCTGCAGGGAAGCGTGGCCCTCGGACAGGGAGACGCCGTCCTGGGCGAGAGCACGTTGTCCATCAGCGCGACGCATTCGGAGACCGTGCTTCCGGCGATCGACCGATTGCTCAAGCAGGCGGGCCGTTCGGCGAGTGACCTGGAGGCGGTCGTCGTGGGTTCCGGACCCGGGTCGTTCACGGGCGTCCGAATTGCAGCCGCCCTGGCTCGCGGCCTTTGCTTTCCCGGCGGTACACCCCTGTTCGCCTACTCGAGCCTCGCCGCGATCGCCATGGATTCCGACCCGGATCCCGATGAAGCCGTGTGCGCGTTGCTCGATGCGCGGCGGGATCAGGTGTACGCGGCAGGCTATCGAATCGGGTCGGGCCTCGAGGAACTGTTCGCTCCGGTTGCCGGCTCGCTGGACGAGATCCTCTCCGGGCTCGATCCGAAGGCCTGGACGTTCACCGGGGTCCTGCCGGAGCCGCTGCGGGAGACGATCCGGCGGTCGGGCGCCCGTCTGTTGCCACCGGACCGCGGTCGGCCCCGAGCCTCCGCGCTGCTGCGCCTCGTCCGGTCGGCGCCCGAGGCCGGCCGGGTGAAGGACCCCGCCCGCTGGGAGCCCGGCTACGTGCGCGCCTCGTCCGCCGAGCGCCGGGTCGGAGATGCCTGACGTCCCGGCGGCCCGCTCGGGGCTCGTCCTGCGGAAGATGGTCTTGTCCGACCTGCCCGACGTGGTGCGCATCGAAAACCGATCGTTCTCGACCCCGTGGCAGGAAGCCACGTTCCGTGGCCTGCTCCGCCGCCGCAGCGCCGCCCTGCTGGCGGCCGAGGATGCAGGCCGTCTCGTGGGCTATGCCGTGCTGTGGTTCGCCGCCAACGAGGCGGAGCTGGGCGATATCGCGGTGCTCCCGGAAGCCCGTCGCAGGGGCCTGGGACGCTGGATCCTGGAGGGGGCCCTCCGCGCGGCACGGGACCGGGGGGCCGAGGAGGTGTACCTCGAGGTGCGCGAAGCCAACGTGGAGGCCCGGCGGCTATACGAAAAGGCGGGCTTCGAGACGATCGGGACGCGGCCCTCCTACTACTCCTCGCCCGTCGAAGATGCGATTCTGATGAGGCGGCGGTTCGAACCTCCGGAGAGTGACGCTCTTCCGGTCCCGGGTCGTTGACAGGGTTCCACAGGCGGGGCAGGTTGAAGGATTAGGCCCGCCGGACGGTGTTTCCGCTCCGCCGGACATCGGCAAACGCATCATCAGAGGACGGTCATGTCGCGATCGCTCAACAAGGCGCAGCTCATCGGCAACCTGGGAGCCGATCCCGAAATCCGCAGCACGACGAGCGGCACTCGCGTCGCCACGCTGTCCATCGCCACCTCCCGTCGCTGGAACGACCGGGAAGGTCAGCAACAGGAAAAAACGGAATGGCACCGCGTCGTGTGTTGGGACAAACTGGCGGAAATCTGTGAGCGGTTCCTCAAGCGGGGCGATCGCATCTACGTGGAAGGATCGATCGAATACCGGCAGTGGGAAGGCCAGGATGGACAGACGAAGTACACGACGGAGATCCGGGCACGCGAACTGATCATGCTCGGAGGGCGGGACGGCGGCGGTGAGACGCCCGCGGCCCGCAGCGGCAGCAAGGCGGCAGCAGCTGGCGACTTCTCGGGGTTCAGCAACGAGTCACTTGCCGGCGAAGACGATCTCCCGTTCTGAGCGAGGTCCGAACATGACAGCTGGGCTAGATTCGCGAACCGCCGTGCTCGTGCTTGTCGGCGTCGTTCTCGGTGTCACCTCGCCGGCGATGTCCCAGGAGGCACCCGAAACGGTAGGTCAGCACACCGTGCGTCGAGGCGACACGCTGTGGGATCTCGCGGGACGGTATCTGTCGAATCCCTACCGCTGGTCCGACATCTTCCAGCTGAATCCGACGGTCGTCGAGGATCCGCACTGGATCTACCCGGGCGAAGTGCTTCGGATTCCGGGCGCCCCCGCGGTGCGCGTCGTGGCGAATGGCGGCGCCGTGGCCGCTGCCGGCGGTGCCGTCGGAACGGACGGCCAGTTTCCTGAGAACTCGTTGTTTCGCGATCCGCGCCGCACGGGATCCGGCCTGTCCCTGCTGGCACTCGAGGAGGCTCCGCCGCGGCCCGCGGTATCGCCCAGCGACTTCCAGCGCGCACCCCTGCTGCTCGGCGAGGGCGGGGCGGGACCGGAGGGGACCACCGTCCGCGTTCTGCAGGAGAATCCGCTCGACCTGAATCTCGTTCCGTCGGCCCAGCAGTGGGGCGAGGTGGTCATCGTCCTCGGAGCCCTCACCCCCGAAGTCGGCGACGTGCTCAAGGCCGTGCGGTGGGGACGCGCTGAAAGAGGATACGGACGGGTGCTGCTGCCGCAGGCCCTGCTGCGTGTCGATCGCTTGTGGGCCGACAGCGCCCGCGCCACCGTGTTGCGGATCTTCGGGGACTACTCGGTGGGTGACGCAGTCGTCGCCGCAGACGAGTACGTGCTCGATCCGGCAGCCCAGGCCGAGGACGTGGATGTCGGCCTGACCGGGCGGGTTGTCGCATTCGAAGTTCCCCAGGTCCTGCTCGGGCCCGGAGAGATGGTCTTCCTCGATCTGGGCGGGCAGGATGACGTCCGGCTCGGAGACGAGTTTGCCGTGTTCGCGCGCGATGAGCGCGAGGCGATCGTCGCCGAAGTGCGGGACGCACTGGCGATTCTGCGGGTGGTCCACGTCACGGACCACACGTCCACCGCCAGGGTAACGCAGGTCAGAGATCCGGGGACGCGCCCCGGCGACCCCGTGCGGCTCGTGCGTCGCATGCCGTAGGTCGATCCGGCCGCTTCGGTTCCACCGACGTTGTCTCCCCATCGTGACAGAGGATCATGACTGAATCGTCTAGCACCGTTCTGGTGACCGGCGGCGCCGGGTTCATCGGGTCGCACGTGTGCCAGGCCTACCGAGATGCCGGCTGGCATGTCATCGCACTCGACAACCTGAGTTCCGGCACGAAGGAAAACGTGCCGGACGGCGTCGAACTGATCGAGATGGATATTCGCTCAGAAGCCTTGCCCGAGTTCGCGAAAGAGTGTCGTCCGGCGCTCGTGAACCACCACGCGGCCCAGATCGACGTCCGGCTATCCGTGGCCGATCCCCGGCTCGATGCTTCGATCAATCTCGACGGCTGGCTCAACGTGCTGGAGTCCGCGCGAGCCGCCGGCGCCGAACGGGTCGTGTACGTGTCGTCGGGAGGCGTGGTGTACGGCGAGCCCGACCAGCTCCCCACGGCGGAAACGGCGCCCAAAGCGCCAATCTCGCCTTACGGTGTGAGCAAGCTGGCCGGCGAACACTACCAGTTCTGCTTCCGGAAAGTCCACGGCCTGGAGGGTGTCGCGCTCCGCTACTCCAACGTGTACGGGCCGCGCCAGGACCCGCACGGAGAGGCGGGCGTGATCGCCCTGTTCAGCCGCCGTCTGCTCGACGGTCGGCCTCTGCGGATCTTCGGCAATGGGGAACAGACGCGCGATTATGTGTATGTCGGAGATGTTGCGGCGGCCAACCTGGCGGTTTCGGCGCTGTCGCTTCCGGACCCTGAGTCGATCGATGACGTGGCATTCAACGTGGCCACGGGAGTCGAGGTATCGGTCCGAGAGCTGGCTGCGACGCTGCTGGACGTGTCGGGCCGGGCCGCCGAGATCGAGTTTGTGCCGGCACGACCGGGAGAGTTGTTGCGCAGCGCCCTGGATACGGCCCGACTGAGGGCGGCCGGCTGGCGGCCGGAAGTCGAGTTGGCCGAGGGACTGCGCCGGACGTACGAATACATCGCCGAACACTCGCAAGGGAATTCAGGATGATCGGTTCGCCACTGGCGTTCCTGGTGCTGGCACAGGATAGCGGCATCGCCTCAAGGCCGTGGGATCTCATCCTCGGCGCGACAGCCATAACCAAGATCATCCTGATCGTCCTGGCGGCATTCTCGCTGCTGTCCTGGGTGCTGATCTTCTGGAAGTGGAAAGACTTCCGGCAGGTCGGGGAGGATGGCAACGAGTTCGTGGCCGGCATCGACGGGGCGGACGGGCTGGGCGGAATCTACCAGGCGCTTACGCGACTGAAGGCCTCGCCATACACGCGCGTGTTTCGTCGCGGCGTGAACTTCTTCACCGAACTCAGGCCTACGGCGCTCCGCGACGAGCCGGGAAGTGCGCCCGGACTGACGCCAGCGCAGCTCGAAGTGCTCCAGCTTGTGCTCGAGAAGGAACTCTCAGAGGAGCGCGACGAACTGGCGCACGGACTCCACTGGCTGGCGATCATCGGGTCCGTGAGTCCTCTGTTGGGGCTGATGGGAACGGTGCTGGGCGTGATGAACTCGTTCATTGGCATTACGGCGCAGGGTACGGCCAACATCGCGGCCGTGGCTCCGGGAATCGCCGAAGCGCTCATCACCACGGTGGCCGGACTCGGTGTCGCCATTCCCGCGGTGATCGCCTACAACCACTATGCGGGCAAGCTGGCCCTGTTCACGGGTGAGCTCGAGGGCTTCGCCGCGGAGTTCATCGGTACGCTGGCCCGCGAGGGTCGGATCTGATGCGTCGCCGGAATCGCGATGTCGGCATCGGCTCCCTGCCTGTTCGAGCCGAGATCAACGTGACGAGTCTCGTGGACGTTGCGTTCACGCTGCTCGTCATCTTCATGATCACCGCCCCGATCCTGCAGGGCGGTGTCGAGGTTACGATCCCCAGGGCGCCGGCGGCGCCTCTCCAGGTTTCCGAGGGCGTCGTGGTCACGATAGCCGGCGACGGGAGCATCTACATCGACGATGCGGAGGTGTCGCGCGAGGAGTTCGCCGCCGCGATCGGCCCGATCGTCGAGCGCAGCGCGGGTGAGACCGTGTACGTGAAGGGCGACACGGATGTCCCGTACGGTGCGGTGCTGTGGGTCATCGGCACGCTGAAGGAAGCGGAGATCGAGGCCGTCAGTCTGGTTGCGGAGCCCGAGCCCCGGCGGCGGAACTGAGCGCCGACATGCACGGACGGCACGACCCGGACCGAGGGGTACCGCTATCCGCCGTGTGGGGCTCGCTCGGCATGCACGGGGCGATGCTCGCGGTGTTCGTCTGGCTGTCGGTGACGTCTACGCCCCCGCTTACCGCCCAGACGTACCAGGTCCGCCTGATCGCCGCGGCCGACTTGCAGGCGCCCCTGCGGGATACGCCGGCTCCCCCGCGCCAGGCGGAGGAAGTGAACCGCCCGCCGCCGCCGCAGCCGACCGAGGACCCGGTCCCGGAGACGGAACTTCCGTCCATCGTCGAAGAAATCCCCCAGGTGGAAGAGCCGGTCCGCGAACCCGCTCGGGCGGACGAAACGGGCGATGCCTCGCTGAGCGTGCAGACCGAAGGTGCCCGATTCGTGGACCCGGCGTATGCTAACAACATCGTCGATCAGATCAACCGTTACTGGCGTCCGCCCGACACGTCCCGACCGCTGCAGGCCGAGATCATCTTCGTCATCGATCGAACCGGGAAGGTCAGTGACGTCAAATGGCTGCGTCGATCGGGTGATGCCACGTTCGACCTCGAAGCGAGAGGTGCCATCGAGGCGGCAGCGCGCGCCGATGCTTTCGGACCGCTGCCGGACGCGTTTCCGTTCGACCAGCTCCAGGTGAGTTTCTACTTTGATCCCAGCTCCCGATGACCCAGAGGTTTGCCGCTAGATGATACGTATGGTTCGAAGGTCCCTGTCGCTCGCCGGTGCCGCGCTGCTGATTTCTGCGGCAGCTCTCACTGCCCAGGACCGGGGTGATGTCCGGCTCGGCATCACCTATACGCCGGGATACCAGCCGGGCCTGGTCATGACGGCGATTGTCGCCGACGCGACCGCGCAACATGAAGCGGCCGCGGTAGACAAGATATTGCGCACCGACCTGGAGTACGCGGATCGGTTCCAGGTCATTCCGGTCCCGGATTCGCTCGCCGCCACGGGTGCGGTGAACTACCCGCTGTGGAACCAGCTCGGAGCCGTGTGGCTGGTGGCCTCCAGGATAACGGCAAGCCCGACGGGTCCCGTGATGCGTGTCATGCTGCACGACGTTGTGTTCGGCGAGCTGAAGCAGGAGCAGGACTTCTTTCTGCCGGCGCGAACAGATCCGAACTTCCGCATGTCAGTGCACCGCGTGTCGGACCAGATCGTACGGTGGGCGACGGGCGATCCGGGCATCGCGGCGACGAGAATCGTGTTCCGTCGAAAGACGGGCGACGGTACGTCGGACATTTTCGCGATCGACTACGACGGCGAAAACCTGGTGCGCCTGACCTCCGATAACTCGATCGTCTATTCGCCGGCTCTGTCACCGGACGGCAGGCATCTGCTGTACGTGTCCTATGCGGAC
>JAOTWC010000008.1 GCA_029863105.1 Gemmatimonadota bacterium
CGTCGGCCAACGTCTTCTGCACGCCTTTCAGAATGGCATAGTCGCCGCAACCCGGACACCAGCGGACATCCTGGTCTGATGCGAAGTCCTTGGCGGACGTCTCGGACCGAGTGGCCGGCGTCATGATTCCTCCTCCAGGGCGGCGCGAATCACCGATTCGATTTCGCGGATGCGGAACGGTCGGCCCGTAACGCGATTCAGGCCGTCGGCTCGCAGACCCAACCGCGCGCGCAGCACGTGGACGAGCTGACCGGCATTCACCTCCGGTACGATCAGGCGATCGAAACCACCGAGCAGTTCTGCCAGGTTGTGCGGGAACGGCGACAGCCAGCGCAGGTGGACGTGGCTCACCGCGAGCCCGTCCGCGCGGCACCGTTCGACGGCCTTGGAGATAGCCCCGTACGTGGACCCCCAGCCAACCACCGCCAGCGCTCCGGACTCGCTGCCCGCGTCGACGGTTTGGGCCGGAATGAACTGCGCGATGCGTTCGATTCGTTCCGCGCGTGTCCGGGTCATTCGGTCGTGGTTTTCCGGATCGTACGAAATGTTGCCGGTCTCGGCGTCACGCTCGATGCCGCCGATCCGGTGCTCCAATCCCGGTGTACCGGGTCGTACCCAGGGTCGGGCCAGCGTGTCGGGATCCCGGATGAACGGATGGTAGCCGTCCGGGTCCGTGCGAAACGTCACAGGGAAGTCCGGCAGCGCGTCGACATCGGGAATGCGCCACGGCTCGGCCGCACTCGACAGGTACGCGTCCGTCAGCACGAACACCGGCGTCATGAACGTGGTGGCGATGCGCACCGCCTCCCTGCCCACTTCAAAGCAGTCCGTCGGTGTCGCCGGTGCCAGCACGGCAACCGGTGCATCGGAGTTGCGCCCGTACAACGCCTGGAACAAATCGGCTTGCTCGGTCTTCGTCGGCATGCCCGTCGACGGACCGGCGCGCTGCGAATTCACTACGATCAGCGGCAATTCGGTGCCGACGGCCAGGCCGATCGCTTCGCCCTTCAGCGCCACGCCGGGACCTGAACTCGACGTCACGCCCAGCGCGCCTCCGTACGAGGCTCCGATCGCCGCACAGGCGGCGGCGATCTCGTCCTCGGCCTGAAACGTGACCACGCCGTGACTGCGCAGCTTGGCCAGGGCGTGCAGCAGGTTCGACGCCGGAGTGATGGGGTAGGAGGCGAAGATCATCCGCTCGAGTCCGGAGGCGGCCAGACCCGATGTCAGCCCCCAGGCCAGGGCTTCCGTGCCGCTCACGGTGCGGTACAGCCCCTGGTCAAGGTTCGCCGGATCGACCGTCCACCCGGCGGCGATCGAAGGCATCTCGGCCGTCTCACCGAAAGCGTTGCCGGCGTTGATCGCCGCCACGTTGGCGTCCGCTACGCCGCCCTGTCCGGAGAACTTGTTCGCAACCCACTCGATCGTGGCGTCCTTGTCTCCATCGAACATCCACAGAGCGAGTCCGAGCGCCCACATGTTCCGGCAGCGGATGGCGTCCTTCTGTGATAGTTCGAACGGCTCCACGGCGCGCAGGGTCAGGGCCGTAATGTCCAGCGAGATCAGTACGTATGGCGCGAGGCTGTTATCCTCGAGCGGGCTCGTCTCGTACCCGGCCTTCTTGAGATTACGATCCGTGAACGCGCCCCTGTCCACCACGATCGTTCCGCCCAGTCCGAGGTCGCCCAGGTTTACCTTGAGCGCTGCCGGGTTGAGCGCGACGAGTACATCGAGCTCGTCACCGGCGGTCTTCACGTCCTGCGAACCGAAGTGGACCTGGAAAGCCGATACGCCGTATGTCGTGCCGGCCGGGGCTCGGATCTCAGCCGGATAATCGGGAAAGGTCGAAATATCCCGACCGGACAGCGCCGCTTCGATCCCGAACTGAGCACCGGCAGTCTGCATCCCGTCGCCGCTGTCACCTGCAAACCGCACGACGACCGAGTCGCGGACCTGGCGACCGGTGCGCGGGCCGCCGTTCGACCCGGGCGTCGTCTGCGGCAGTTGCGATCTGCTCACTGCGTGTCGTCCGTCACGGCTGCCTCGGACTCCGGCCCGTCCGCGGTCAGACCTTCCACGATCGACGAATCGGCGGGCGGCTCGGCCGCCGGCTCCGGTGTCGGATCGCGGAGACCGGCGTCGGGTGTGGCCGCTTTCCCCTGCTTCGTGACCCTCCGGATCTTCGCATTCTCCACGAACGGTGCATATTCGCCCACCACGAGAACGACACTGTCGCCGACATCGACGAGGAGATCGATCTCCGGCACGTTCTTCGTATAGGTCACGAGCATCGCACCCACGTCGCTGCCCACCGTGAGCAGCAGCCGATCTACTTCAGCGGCCTTCGCATTCACGGTTCCGGCCACCTCCTGATGCTCACCGCGGAGCGCGTCGGGCAGATACGGCGCAGCGAGACGCGGAAGAAACACGGTCCCGAGCACCCCCAACACGATTCCACCCAGCAGCCAGGTCATGGCGCCACTTCTCGAGGCGCTTGTACCGCCATTTGCCATCCGTACCTCCCGTTTCGTCAGTCGCCGAGGGTTCGGCCGAAGTACTCTCTCAATCGCCGCCAGGCGTCACGAGCCGGCTCCGTCGCGGCCGCCGGATCACGCTCGACCCATAACCAGAATCCATGACCGACGCCCTCGTAGACATGTATGTCATTCTCGATCCCGGCCTGCTGAAGCGCCGACGCGAAGTCGCGCACCTGTGATGCGGGGATTCCGTTGTCCAGCTCACCGAATGTCCCGTACACTTCGTGGCCGAGTGCGGAAAGGCGCTCGGGATCGTCGATCAGGCTGCCATAGAAGATCGCTGTCGCCTCGTGATCGGCGCCGTCCAGGCCGAAGCTCAGCGCCACTCCCCCGCCGAAGCACCAGCCCACCGCGCCGATCCGACCCGTCACGTCCTCGCGGGCCTTGAGCCACGCGGTGACTGCGTCCAGATTCGCGATCATCCCGCCGGGGTCAGCCCGCGCCTCCTGCATCAGGGCCACGTTCTCTTCGCGATTGGCGCCCGTGCGCCCGTGATACAGATCGGCGGCGAACGCGACGTATCCCTCGTCAGCCAGAGCATCTGCCACCTGCCGTATCCGGTCCACGAGACCATTCCATTCGTGGATCAGGATGATCGCGGGGAATGGACCGGTTCCCTCCGGCACCGATAGATAGCCCTGCGTGGCCGGGTCAGACTCGAGGTACGACACGGCCTCGCCGCGTGGCGGTGCACCCCGGCCGAGTATGGCCGCGGGAATCGTCGTGTCGGGGACAGCAACCGCGGCCTCGGCGCTCGTGCCCTGACCCGCCTCCGATCCGGCAACGCAGGCGGCAACCGGCAAGATCACGCCCGCCAGCGCGGCCGGCACGGCGAGGCGCCGCAATAACTGACTCCCTGTCCTGCTCATCCATCCTCCCGGTAACACGGTGGTATCCCTGCCCGACGGTACTTCTACCCCGACCGGATCGCCAGATTCGAGGCCTGGCACATGGCGGTGGAGTGCTTGGCAGGGGGGCGGTCGGTCGACAGGTTGTCGCGCATGCCAAGCAACGAGAACTCGGCCGAACCGGGCCGAATGGACTTCCTGCGTGCCATGGTGGCACGCGACGTGGAGACCGGGAAGTACGGGGGTCGGGTCGCGACGCGGTTTCCACCGGAGCCGAACGGATACCTGCACATCGGCCACGCGAAGTCGATCTGCCTGAACTTCGGCATCGCCGAGGAGTTCGGTGGCACGTGCAACCTGCGATACGACGACACGAATCCAGAGACAGAAGACGAGCGGTTCGCGGAGGCGATCGCTGAAGACATCCGCTGGCTCGGGTACGAGTGGACGAAGAAGCTGCACGCCTCCGATTGCTTCGAGCAGATGTACGAGTGGGGCGAGCAGTTGATACGGGCGGGCAAGGCGTACGTCGACAGCCAATCGCTCGATGAGATCCGGTCGAACCGCGGGACGGTGACCGAACCCGGTCTCAACAGTCCGTACCGCGAACGGGGAGTCGACGAGAACCTGGACCTGTTTCGGCGCATGCGGGCGGGTGAGTTTCCCGACGGCTCGCATGTGCTTCGCGGGGTCGGAGACATGGCGAGTCCCAACATGCTGATGCGAGATCCGCTGCTGTATCGAATCCGGCACGCGCACCATTACCGGACGGGAGACAAGTGGTGCATCTACCCGATGTACGACTACGCACACTGTCTCGAAGATGCGATCGAGGGTATCACGCATTCTCTGTGTACGCTCGAATTCCGGAACAACCGCGAGGTATACGACTGGGTCCTGGACGCGATCGGGATCGAACATCCGCGGCCGGAACAGACAGAGTTCGCGCGCCTCAATCTCGACTACACCGTCGTCAGCAAGCGAAAGCTCCTCCAACTCGTGAACGGGGGGTTCGTCGACGGATGGGACGATCCACGGATGCCGACGATCGCGGGCCTCCGGCGCCGCGGCGTGCCACCCGAGGCGATTCGAACGTTCTGCGAGATGATCGGAGTCGCCGATGTCGACGGCCGGGTGGATATAGGGAAGCTCGAGTTCGCCATTCGTGACAAGCTGAATTGGACAGCCCCGCGGCGGCTGTGTGTCCTCGACCCGCTGCGCGTCGTCGTGACGAGCTATCCCGAGGATGTCGTCGAGTGGATCGATGCCCCGGAATTCCCGCATGACGTGGGAGTACCGGGCACTCGTCGCATGCCGTTCACGCGAGAAGTGTGGGTCGAACGCGCCGACTTCATGGAGGAGCCGGTCCGGAAGTTCAAGCGCCTGTCGCCGGGCGTCGAAGTCCGCCTCCGCCATGCGTACGTCGTTCGGTGTGACGAGATCGTGAAGGACCCGGAAACCGGCGAGGTCGTCGAGCTTCGCTGCAGCCACGATCCGGATACCCTGGGGGCCAACCCGGCGGACGGTCGGAAGGTCGGCGGAACGATCCACTGGGTCTCAGTCGAGCACGGCCTTCCGTGCGAAGTCCGGCTGTACGATCGACTGTTCTCCGTGCCGAATCCGGAGGAGGTGACCGAAGGTCAGGCGTTTACGGACCACCTCAACCCGATGTCCAAGGTGACGATCACGGGCGCCCGCATCGAACCGGCTGTCGCGGATGATGCTCCGGGGACGCGGTATCAGTTCGAGCGGACCGGGTACTTCGCTTCGGACCCCGTGTCTTCGGCACGCGACGCGCTGGTGTTCAACCGGATCGTCGCGCTTCGGGACGGGTGGGGAAAGATGGCGCGCCGGGCCTAGGTCCCCGTGTCGGCGACGACCGCCAGCGCCTCGGCTATCGGCGGATCGAAATGCACATCCATCTGCGGGAAGGCGATCGTGATTCCGGCATCGAGGAGAGCGTTCCAGATCGCTTCGTTGAGTATCGAACGCAGAATCCGGTGCCGCCAGGGATCATTCGTGTACACGGTCACCAAGAAGTTGACCGACGATGTCCCGAACTCCCGCATCATGACGACAGGTTCGGGCTCCTGAAGTCTCCAGTCGATCGCCTCTGCAACTCCCTCGAGCACGCTTCGCACGTGCGCCATATCGGATCCGTAGCTGACACCGACCTCCGCATCCAGCCGGTACAGCGTGTCGCGCAGCGTGTAGTTCTTGACCGTTGACTGCACGAGGCTAGAGTTCGGAATGATCAGATCCTCTTCACTCATGCCGCGAGCGATCGTCGACCGGATACCGAGTTCCCGGATTTTTATGATGCGGCCGTCGACTTCGATGATGTCCCCGGGCTTGATCGACCGCTCAAACAGCAGGATCACGCCGGAGACGAAATTCGCCGTGATGTTCTGCATCGCAAATCCGATCGCCACCGCGAATACGGCGCCGGCGGCGAACAAAGCCGTCAACTGGATCCCGAGCGTACCGAGTGCAATCGTGAAACCGATGAACAGGATGGTGTAGTGCAGTAGGCGGGCAGTCACCGCCATCGATCCCTGTTCCGGCACGCTCCGTTCCCTGACCGCCCGAGCCATCATCCTGCGGACCATCCACGATAACCAGAAGGTGAGCCCGATGATCAGAGCCGCGGTCAGCAGGCTGCCGACGGAGAGGGTCACACCGCCGACCTCGAACAGGTCGGTATCGAGTATGTCGCGAATTCGGGCGAGCACTTGCTGCAGGGTCATCTTGATCGTCTATCCGTATCTGGGGTGTCGGCGCGCAGTCCGACGTAGAATACTTGACGCGAAGGCCCCTCGCACGGGGCGGCCAAACCAACCAGGAGGGTCCCGCTGATGGCGCAGAGGAGCATCAACCCGGCGACCGGAGCGACCTTTGCCGAATACGCGTCCGCCACTGACCCGGAGCTTCGCGAGCAGCTGGCTGCGTCCCTGGCCGCGTTCGGCGATTGGCGCAGACGATCCTTCCCCGAACGCGCCGAGTCGCTGCGGAAGGCAGCCCAGCTGCTCGAGGGGGAAGCGGACCGCTACGCCGTCCTGATGGCGGAAGAGATGGGAAAGCCCGTGGCCCAGGGTCGAGCGGAAGCGAAGAAGAGCGCCTGGGTGTGCCGATACTATGCGGAGAACGGAGCCCGCTTTCTCGCACCGGAACCCGTGGAAACGGAAGCCGCACGGAGTTTCGTCGCGTATCTTCCCCTGGGGCCGATTCTGGCCGTCATGCCGTGGAACTTCCCGTTCTGGCAGGTATTCCGGGCTGCGGCTCCGGCGCTGCTGGCGGGCAACACGATGCTCCTCAAGCACGCGTCGAACGTCCCGGGCTGTGCGCTTGAAATCGAACGGATCTTCACGGCGGCCGGCCTTCCGGCCGGAGTGTTTCAGACTCTGCTGGCGGGTAGCGACCGCGTGGCGGACCTGATCGCCGATCCCGCCGTCCGGGGCGTCACCTTGACAGGGAGCACGTCTGCCGGTCGAGCGGTGGCATCCCTGGCAGGCCAGCACCTGAAACCGTGCGTGCTGGAACTCGGGGGCAGCGACCCGTACGTCGTACTGGCAGACGCCGACGTTGCGGCAGCAGCGGACACCTGCGTCAGGAGTCGGCTCATCAACAGCGGCCAGAGCTGTATCGCCGCCAAGCGCTTCATCGTAGTGGACAGCGTGCGGAGCGAATTCGAACGGGAGGTCGTCCGGCGGATGGACCTGGCCACGTGGGGAGATCCGTCCCAGCCCGACATCG
Source organism: Gemmatimonadota bacterium (assembly GCA_029863105.1). Lineage (GTDB taxonomy): Bacteria > Gemmatimonadota > Gemmatimonadetes > Palauibacterales > Palauibacteraceae > JARFPW01. Next base: position 7,139 of record JAOTWC010000008.1, read on the forward strand.
ACATCGGTCCGTTGGCACGGGCGGACCTGAGAGACGAACTGCACGACCAGGTCGTCCGCAGCATCGAAGCCGGTGCCCGGTGCCTGCTGGGAGGAACCCACCCCGGAGGACCCGGTGCCTATTATCCGCCCACCGTGCTGTCGGACGTGCGGCCGGGCAACCCGGCCTGCGAGGAGGAACTGTTCGGACCGGTCGCCGCCATTCTGCCCGTGGCCGATGACGAGGCCGCGATCACGACGGCCAACGACAGTGTGTTCGGGCTCGGGGCTGCCGTGTTCACGTCAGACGCGGCTCGGGGCGAACGCATCGCCACGGAGAGGCTGGACGCCGGCTGCTGTTTCGTGAACGACTTCGTGCGGTCGGATCCGCGCCTTCCGTTCGGCGGCATCAAGGACAGCGGATTCGGACGCGAACTGTCGCAGTTTGGAATCCGCGAGTTCGTCAACGTCAAGACCGTCGTGGTGGCGGGCTGAACTGCAGGCGGTTACTGGATCTGGAACCGGACGGGCACCGGCACCGTCGCCTCTGATATCAGGCCTGAAACACCGAGTCTGAGGTTCTGGATCGCCGCATCCGGGAGGCGGGCAGATTCCTCCGGCCGGAGTTCGGGACGCAGGCGGACCCGGGCCTCGAAATCCTCCTCCACGAGAACTCCTCCGCGTCCACCGAGCACTGTCTGACGATACACGTCCCGCATTCCGGACATGTCCAGCGGTATGTGCTCCACGACGGATCCATCTGTCAGCTCCAGTCTCCGGGACCCGGCGTCGAGCTCCGCGTCATAGACAGACTCCCGGATCGTCCACTCCAGCGTGTAGGCCCCCGCTCGCGTTCCCGTGATCGGAAGGCGGAGCACCGCATTGTCGACCGAGGCGGCGGGCGCATCGAGGCGATGAACTGCCCGCAGTAACTCCGCGAGCTGGTGCTCGGCTGCCCGCCGGTCGGCGCGCTCGGCCCGCTCGCGAAGTGATCCGGCCATCGCGGCCGATACTCCGACGATCACGGCGACGACGGCCAGGACCAGCACCGTCCAGCCACGCCTGCGGGCCCGCAGGCGCTGCCGGCCCTCACTCTCGAACGCGATCCCCAGCCGGCGGCCAAGCCAGCCGAGAAGGAAGGCCGGGACCAGCCCAGCCACGATCGTCGCGGCCATGATCGCCGGTCCGGCGGCAGCCGGCCACGGATCGTCTCCGAACACGAACAACCAGCCAACACCCAAGAGGAACGCTACGGTCTCGAGCGCGACCGCCAGGCCCACGAGCATGCCCCACGACAGCCCGGCCAGCATCCAGATCGTTCGCGTCTTTACCGGCATGTCACACCTCGCGTCCCATTCGCGGCTTGTGGAACGCCCAACCTAATAGACGCCGACAGGACTTGCAGGGTGCCGCACGAATTGGCGGTATTCACCCCAGGAGCAATTCGCGCGGGAGCGCATCGTGCGGCCCGGACCCGGTTGCGCCCCCGAATCCCGATCACGGGTTCCGGGGATTCGAATCGACCGTAAGTTGATATGACATAATGTAATATATATCTCGACACGCAGCTCGCCGGACAACCGGCAGGGTCTCGCTCCGAAAGACTTCGGAGCGTCGGTTCGGCCCGGGTGATGTTTCCGCCCGCTGGTCCGGTGCTTGCGGACAGAACAGCGGATATAATCGTCCCGAAGATTTTCCTGTCCGGCGGACGAACATCGCCGTCTCTGCGAATGGAGGAAGCACCGTGAATCGATCGCGCGTTCGCCCGAGTGACCGCGTTCGGGTCGTTGCCACGCTGGCCGCACTTGGTCTGTTTGCCGCGGCCTGCCAGAGTTCCAACGAGGACTGCAGCGTCACCGATACGTGCCCAAATACGGCGCCCAGCGCCTCCATCACGTCCCCTGCGAACAGCTCGACGTTCGACGAGTTCGTCTCCGTCGCCTTTGCGGGGTCCGCTACGGACGCGGAAGACGGCACCCTCACCGGCGCGGCGCTCGTCTGGACGTCGAGCCTTGACGGCGCAATCGGCACCGGCGTGTCGTTCAACAAGGCGGATCTCTCCGTCGGTGTCCATACGATCACGCTGACGGCTACGGACAGCGAGGGCGCCGCGGGCACGGCGTCAATCCAGATCACCATTCTGGTTGTGGTGAATCAGCCCCCGGTGGCGACGATCACCTCACCGGCCAACGGAGGCTCGGCCGCCGCCGGAGCCAACGTGATCTTCACGGGAAGCGCCACGGATCCCGAGGACGGATCGATCACGGGCGCGGCACTCGTCTGGACGTCGGATCTCGACGGCACGATCGGGACCGGCACCGGATTTTCGACAACCACGCTGTCCGGCGGGACGCACCAGATCACGCTGACGGCGACCGACAGCGATGCCGCGGTGGGCACGGACATGATCTCGTTTTCGATCACCGGCGGAGGTGCGCCCGTGGTCGCCATCACGGCGCCGGTAAATCAGGGGAATGGCGCCCCGAACACCGTGTTCGAGGGCGCAGGCGTCACGTTTACAGGGTCCGGAACCGACCCGGAGGACGGACCGCTGACCGGTGCGTCTCTCGTATGGACGTCGAACGTCGACGGCCAGATCGGTACGGGCGAGACCTTCTCGACGTCGGCCCTCAGCGATGGCATGCATACGGTCACACTGACCGGGACGGACGTCGATTCGAACGAAGGCAAGGAGACGGTGCTGGTGATCGTGAAGCCGCCATCCGCCGCAGGTTACCAGATCCACATTCGCCTGTCGGAGGGCGTGACGCTGTCGGCCGGCCAGCAGATTGCCGTCGACGATGCGGTGACGAAACTGCAGGCCGCCATCACGGGTGACGTGGGCGACATCGGTTCGTTCACCCGCGCCGCGGGATCGTGCGCGGGTGCATCAACGCCGGCGCTCAGCGAATCGCTCGACGACGTGATCATCTACCTCGAGTTCGTCCCGATCGACGGACCCGGTGGGACCGTGGGCTCCGCAGGCCCGTGCCTGTTCCGGGGTGGCACGGCGTTCTCCGCACTTGGAGGGATGCGCTTCGATACCGACGACCTGAATCAGATCGAAGCCCTCGGGCTGCTCGACGACATCATCGTTCACGAGATGATGCACGTATTGGGATTCGGGACGTTCTGGGAGTCGCCCGTCGACTTGCTGGAGCAGCCGTCGGATCCGGCCAATCCGACCCACGTGCCTGGCATGACGGACACGCACTTCACCGGGGCGGCGGCGCTGGCGGAGTTTGCAGCCATCGGTGGCGGCAGTTACACGGGCGGCAACATCGTTCCGGTGGAGAATGACACGGGCAACTTCGGCCCGGGAAGCCTCGATGGCCACTGGCGGGAGAGCGTATTCGATGAGGAGCTGATGACTCCGCAGGCGAACCTGGGCAGCAATCCGATGAGTTCGCTGACGATCGCTTCGTTTGCCGACCTGGGGTACACGGTCGATCTGGGGGCCGCCGACCCCTATTCGCAAGTCTTCTCGATCGTGCTTGGTCCGGCTGGCGAACGAGTCACGGTCGACCTGTCCGGCGACCTGTGGCGAGGTCGTCTGGACGCCATCGAACCGGATGGCACCATCCGCCGGGTTCGCTGATCGATCAGCGGGCGGGCATGTGGTCGAACGAGGCCGGGGCGCGTAGCGCGTCCCGGCCTCGCTTTCTTGTTCAAAGCGCGGCCTTCTTCCCGAACTTTCCTGGCACCACGCGTGTAGTCTGGTGGCGAGACTCCGGGTACTATCCCACCGACGGCGCAACGAACCGCGCGCCCAAGGTGTCTCAGCCCGTATGGGACCGGCACCATGACTTTCAGGAGGATCAGCATGACGATGCACCGTACTATGGCGTGCGCCTTGTTCACTGCCCTGTTCACGATGGTCGGGGCCGCCCCGGCATTCGCCCAGGCGTATGGGTACCGGGCGGCCGTCGCAGGTGACGAACTCGTCGTCACCGAACCCTTGAACAGCACGACCCCCGGCGCCGTCTACGTGTACAGGCGGGATAGCTCCGGCGAGTGGGTGCAGAGCGCCCAGCTGCTGGCCAGCGACGCGTCGGCGAACGACTTCTTCGGTCGGTCACTGGCTGTCGACGGATCGACCATGTTCATCGGCGCGACGGTGAAGGACAACAGCACCGGCGCGATGTACCGGTTCGAGCGCGGGGCGGACGGCGCCTGGACCGAGGTGGAGCGTTTCCGACCCGAGGACCTCGCGGAAGGCGAGTCGTTCGGCCGGATGGCTGCGATGTCCGGAGACCTGGCCGTGTTCGCAGCGTGGGGACATGCGGAGGGACGCGGTGGGGCGTGGGTCTACGAACGGGACGGCAGGGGCGCGTGGAATCGCACGGCGCGACTCACCGCGAGCGACGGGGCCCAGCAGGACTTCTTCGGGTACTCCCTGGCGACCGACGGGAATGTCATCGCCGTGGGTGCCGCGCTGCGAGATCGCGTCCAGGATGATGGCGAAGCGGCTGACGCCGAAGCGGACGAGGCGGCGGGTGACGGGGCCGAAACCGCGGAGCCTGAGACCGAGCCGGACGTCGGGGCGGTGTACATCTTCGAGCGAGATGCCGATGGCGAGTGGCAGGAGAGCGTCGTAGAGGTGCCGTGGCTCGAATCCAACGCCCTGTTCGGCTGGTCCGTTGCCGTTCTGGCCGGTGACGTCCTGGCGGGCGCACCCGGCGAGAGTGGCTTTACCGGTACCGTCTACCGGCTCACGAAGGGCGATGACGGCTGGAGCGTCAGCCAGGCGCTGCAGGCGTTTGACGGAGCGCCCGGCAGCTGGTTCGGGTCGGCGGTCGGCGTCGCGGACGGAGCGGTGTGGGTTGGCTCCCAGGGCGCGGATCAAGGCGCGGGAGCGACATACATGCTCGCCTATGACGGTGATTCCGCGATTACCGGCATCTCGAAGCTGGAGGCGTCGAATCTGGAGCAGGGTGACAACCTGGGTACGTTTCTTACGGTCTCGGGAGGCACGGCGGTCGTCACGGCCGGAGGCTCGGACTACGGACTCGGGGCCGTACGCGTGTTCGCGTCGGCTGGCGGTGAGTGGGCCGAGTCGGGCGAGTTGTTCACCGAGGCTGCAACCCCGTACGAGCCGATCACGGGCGGCAAGGTGGACTGCTCGGAAGGCGAAGCCGGCGGATTCGGCTGTAAGGACGTGGACGTCCTGTCCTTCCTCCCCCTCCAGGCAATCGGAGCGGGCCGCGGCGTCACGACGAACGACGTGTGGGGCTGGACCGACCCGGAGACCGGACACGAATACGCGCTGGTCGGGATGACGGACGCGACTTCGTTCATCGATGTGACGGACGCGGTAAATCCGGTGTACGTGGGCAAACTGGACAGGACCCCTGGGGCCCCCGGCAGCGGCTGGCGCGACATCAAGGTCTACCAGAACCACGCGTTCATCGTGTCGGAGGCGGGCGGGCATGGCGTGCAGGTGTTCGACCTCACGGAGCTGCGTGACTTCCAGGGAGCGCCGATCGAGTTCGGGCAGACTGCTCATTATGACGGCGTCTCCAGTGCTCACAATATCGTGATCAACGAGCAGTCTGGTTTCGCGTTCAGCGTGGGCTCCGGTGGCGGTGGCGAGACGTGTGGCGGGGGCCTGCACATGATTGACGTCCGAACGCCTGCCCAACCCTCGTTCGCCGGCTGCTTCTCGGATCCGAAGACCGGGAACGCGGGCACCGGCTACTCGCACGACGCGCAGTGCGTGATCTATGAAGGTCCGGACGCCGATTATCGCGGACGCGAGATCTGCATCGGATCGAACGAGACGGCCATCAGCGTGGCGGACGTGACGGACAAGGCGAACCCGATCGCGATCACTTCCGCCACGTATCCGACGGTCGGGTACGCCCACCAGGGGTGGTTCACGGAAGATCAGCGGTACTTCTTCATGAATGACGAGGGCGACGAGACCAATCAGGAACTCGGGCTCACCGCCACCCGGACGCTGATCTGGGACATGCAGGATCTGGATGATCCGATACTCGTCAAGGAGCACCTCGGGGAGACCCTGACGATCGACCATAACCTGTATATCAAGGGCGATCTGATGTACCAGTCGAACTATGTGAGCGGGTTACGGATCCTCGATGTCTCCGATCCAGTGAATCCGGTCGAAGTCGGCTTTTTCGATACGGTTCCGGACAACGAGAGCGTCGTGTTCGACGGTTCGTGGAGCAACTACCCGTTCTTCGAGAGCGGCACGATCGTGGTCACGAGCGGCTCCCAGGGGGTGTTCATGCTTCAGAAGAGGGACTCTGACCCTGTAACGTGACAACACAGCCACATCTAAGGGCATTCGACCCCCCGGCAGCCGGAAAGGCGCCGGGGGGTTTCTGTCTCGCAGTCGGTCTTCCGCCGGAGCTGGAGCGTTCTCAAACGCACCGTGATCCACTCGCGGCCCGGGCGGCAGCCGTCTAGTTTGGGAACATCACTCGGGGTCCTCCGGACCCGTATCGTACAGATCGAGGGAGCAGCGTGCTCATGAATAGAATCGTGATCCTGGCAGGCCTGACAGCTACCGCTGCTCTCGGCGCGGCGTTCGCCTTCGGTCTGTTCTCGTCGGGGGACACCGAAGGCTCCTCGGGCCTGCTGGCGGCTGATTCGCCCGTCGTCACGGTGTATAAGAGCCCTACCTGAGGATGCTGCAGCGAGTGGGTGGGTCACCTGCAAGACAACGGGTTCGAGGTTGAAACGGTGGATACGGAAGCCATGGCCGCGGTCAAGGCCGATCACGGGATCACACCAGACCTGCTGGGCTGCCACACCGCGGAGGTCGGGGGCTATACGATCGAGGGACACGTACCCGCCGACGTGATCCGGCAACTTCTGGAGGAAAAACCCGACATCGCGGGCCTCGCCGTGCCCGGCATGCCCAGGGGGTCTCCGGGCATGGACGGTCCGATATCGGACCCCTACGACATCATTGCGTTTGATCTGGCGGGGGGTCGGTCCGTCTACGCGAGCCGCTGAGTCGGCCGTCTACGGTGTCTTGCCGCTGGCCGCGATGTAACTGCCGTCATCCAGCTTCAGCAGGGCTAACCGGTTTACGGAACCGCATACGGTGCACAGGCCCGTCTCGGCGTTGAGTACCTTGAATTCGGTTGGGAAACTGCATTCTTCGCACACCGCGTGAACGACGCTCCAGGGTTCAACCCTTTCCTCCTCGCTGCGGGCCAGGCGAATGCCCATGACGATCGCCGGGAGCCCGGAAAGGGGACACAGGTTGCCGTCACAGGCCGTGCCGAAATCCAGACAGACGACCTGGCTCCCGTCTGGCAGATTCGCATGCGCGTGGTGTCCCGGCGATGGTGTGACGACGAACTGGACATCCTTCTGGCAGTGCGAGCAGTACGTCATATGCTTGTTCACGAACACCTCCGGCCTCAGGCCATGTGGACGATTTCTGTCCGGCCATTGAACGAGCGCCGCGACATCTCGCCGGTCGCTCCGAAATACGCGGTCGCGGCAGCGTCCGCCATCATGCATGTGTCGGCAGCCACCGTGATCGTGTGCGAATGGGTCCGGCGAGGTGCAGCCGTTTCCGGGTCCAGGATGTGGTGGTAGCGTCGGCCGTCGTGATCGAAGTACGCCTCGTAATCCCCCGACGTGGCCAGCGCACCATCTGACACGCGCAGGGTCGCCAGCAGTGCGGTCGGATCCGACGGCGATCGAACCCCTGCCTGCCAGGGATCGCCGTCTTCCGCGCGCCCAAGGGCATACAGATCGCCACCCGCATTTACCAGACCATCCTGTATTCCTGCTTCGCGCAGAGCCGTCACCGCCAGATCCACCGCGTGTCCCTTCGCAATACCGCCGAGGTCGATAGCCAGGTCCGGTTCGTGAAACCGGACCACGTCGTGACCCTTGTATCGGCCGATCTCGAGGCTCTCATACAGCCGCCGATCGGCGTACCGCAGGTACGCGGAGGGGGATGGAGGAGACCGGCGATTTTCCACGTTCCACAACTCCACGACCGACCCGAGGCAGGGATCGAATCTGCCCCCGGTCTGCGCCGCCCATTGCACACCAGCCCGCAGCACGGCCGCCGTTTCGGCATGAATCGGGACGGGTTCCCGCGTGGCGAGGGAATTCGCCCGGCCGACATCGGATGCAGGGTCGAACCGGCTCATCGCGCGGTCGACCCAGAGCAGGCGGTCCACAGCCGCGTCGATAGCCGCCTGCGCGAGTAGCTCGTCGTCGTGGACGACCGCCACTTCGGCGATCGAACCCATCACCGGAATCGTGCGGCGGACGAGCCGGCGGCGGGTGGCCCAGCGGACCAGCGGCAGGGACACGACGAACGCACCGATCCCGAGCGAGATTACCTCCCGGCGGGAGGGCCGCCACATGTCTCGGTCATGCATTGTCATCGATCGACTCCAAATGGTCGCACGTACCGGAGCACCCGACGCAGTCGCCGTCGCACCCGGAATTGTGACGGACAAATCCGAACACCGCAAACAACAGGGCCATGATCGCGATTCCCGCCCCCGCCTCGATCATGAACTGAACAATCCGGCGAAGCCCATGAACGCCAGCGACAGCGATCCCGCAATGATCAGCACGAGGCCCATGCCTTTTGCCAGCGATGGCACCGTCGCCAGTTCCGTCTGCTCGCGGATCGAGGCCATGAGAACGAGCGCCAGGGTCAGACCCAGGCCGGCTCCCACAGCAAAGAACAATCCCTCGAGAAACCCGTATCCGCGGTTCGTCTGGAAGATCGCCAGACCGAGGATCGCGCAGTTTGTCGTAATCAGGGGCAGGAAGATCCCCAATTCCCGGAACAGCGTCGGGCTGATCTTCTTGATGGCGATTTCCACGATCTGGACCAGTGACGCGATGACGACGATGAACGAAATCAGTCTGAGGTACGGTGCGGCTCCCAGGACGAACGTATTGAGAACCCACGCGGTCATTGAGGTGATTACGAGCACGAAGATGTTCGCGGCTCCCATCCTCAGTGCCGTGGCCACGCGGGCCGACACGCCCATGAACGGACATAGCCCGAGGAACAGGGCCAGCGTGAAGTTGTTGACCAGCATGGCCGAAACCAGAATCCAGACCAGATCGCCCATCATGCGGTCCTCCGCGTCGTCGACCCAACGCCGTGCGGCCAGTCACGCACAACGGATCTTTGCTGGCGTCGACTCTCCCACCAGCCGAACCCGAGCAGGATGAACCCGAGCGTGAAGAAGCCACCGGGTGGCAGGATCATCACGATCCAGGGCTCGTAGGAGGCACCCAGCAACGGCCGACCGAGGAACGTCCCGTAGCCGAGAATCTCGCGAATCCCGCCCATCATCAGCAGTGCGACGGTGAACCCGGCCCCGGTCCCGATTGCGTCGAGCAGGGCCCTGCCGACCGGTCGCTTCGACGCGAAGGCTTCCTGCCGGCCCAGAATCATGCAGTTCACGACGATGAGCGCGATGAACGCACCCAGCGCCTTGTGGATGTCCGGCACGACGGCGGCCAGCACGAGGTCGGCTACGGTAACGAACGTTGCGATGATCAGTATGTAGGCGCTGATGCGAACCTCGTGCGGAATGAGGTTCTTGAGCGTTGAGACCAACAGGCTCGAGCCGACGAGCACGAAGAACGTGGCCAGACCCATGGCCAGGCTGTTGGCCACCGTGTTCGTCACCGCGAGGGCCGGACACAGTCCGAGCAGCTGGACGAGTACGGGGTTTTCGCGCCAGAACCCCCGTGTGAGATCGTACGTCGGTGTCGTCGCTCTCACGGGACGTCTCCTGCGACGGGCAAGTAGGGCTGCAGTTCCTCGAGTCGGTGGTTGATGATGGCGATTACCGTGCGCGACGAAATCGTGGCTCCCGTGATCATGTCCACCTCGCTTTCGTCACCGGAACCGGAACCGGACTTGACACCCTTCAGCGGAGGCACCGGACCGGAAAACTCTGCCACAAAGATCGAGTCCTTCTCGATCTTGTCGCCCAGCCCGGGCGTTTCCTTGCTTTCCAGCACCTTCATTCCCGTGATTCGTCCGGTCGTCGGATCGAATCCGAACAGGAGGCGGATCACGTCCTGGAAACCGGGCTCCCCACCCGATATGGCCAGGCCGATCGGGCGACCGCTCGCGTCATATCCAGCGTAGATGCGATCCAGTCGCAGCGTATCACGTTCGGCTGGCGGATCAGCCATGAACCGGCCGTCGACCAGAAACAGGGTCTCATATCGATCAGGACCACCGAGGACTTCGTGGATCGCCTCCCGCAGAACTTCGGCCCGGTGGGCCATGATGCGTGGCTCTGCCCACCCGTTCACGAGCACGAGCAGCAACCCGGCGAACGCACCGGCGAGTGTCAGCGTCCCCAGCAGACGGACGGCAGGCGGGTTGGCGACGTGTTGCTCGGTCACGCGGAGGCCTCGTCGCGCCGATGACCGAACACGCGAGGTTGGGTGGCCCGGTTGATGAACGGAACCAACGCGTTCATGAGCAGGATGGCATACATCACACCCTCAGGGAGTCCTCCCCAGGTTCGAATCAGCACGACGAGCACGCCGATTCCTATCCCGAAAATCCAGGCGCCCGCATTCGTGACCGGCGAGGTGACCATATCCGTGGCCATGTACATGGCTCCCAGAATCAGTCCTCCGGAGAACAACATGAACAGCGGGCCGGGATAGCTCGCAGCGTCGAGTGCGTGAAGCAGGGAGGCGAACACCGCCACGGTGGCGAAGATGCTGATCGGGATCCGCCAGTTGAGGTAGTTCCTGAGGGCGAGATAGCCGCCGCACACGAGGATGAGCAGTCCCGCAGTCTCTCCCAGCGAGCCGCCCGTACTGCCCAGCATGAGGTCGCTGATTTCGGTGGACGTCGACTCGAATTTCCACAACCCCAGCGGCGTGGCGGCCGTCACGACGTCGGGCGCATTCGGACTCAGCAGCGGCAGGGCGAAGTTGTCGCCTCTCAGCGCCGTCCAGGCGCTGTCCGTCGCCGGCCAGGTCGTTAGCGCGGTCGGAAACGCAGCCTGAAGAAACGCGCGCCCCAGC
>JAOTWC010000188.1 GCA_029863105.1 Gemmatimonadota bacterium
AGACGCCCGACCTGAAGCGGTAGCACCGGAATCGGATCCTGCCCGACGTTGCGTAGGACCAGCGTCGCGGTGCCACCCACGGTCCGGGCTTCGTAGTCGACACGTAACTCCAGCGAGAGCTCGGTCTGCACCAGCTGCGGAATGGTATCGACGGGAAGCGACAGAGCCGTCCCGAGCCCCAGCGTACACAAGATGAGGATTGGAAGCGGCATTCAGTCTCCGGTGGACAGGTTGCTCAGTTAGACGGCTAAGATCACGGATTGGTTGTCCGTCCGGGTCCCCTAACAGCCGTAGGCCCAACTGTCTTCACCCGTGCACACGATCACATACGACACCAGGGACAGGAACAGATACCCACCTGCCACGGCGGCCCAGTCAAACTTCCGTTCCTCGAGTTTGCTGATGCTCGACAGTCCGATCGCCAGCGTGTCGTTTCGCGCGCTCAGGGCAAGAATGCTGTCGCCCTGGATCCATGGTTTCCGAATCTCGATGCGACTCCCGTCACTCACCGTCACGCGGACCTTGTCGGGCCGACCATAGTTGATCGCCTGATCGTGAGGCCCGTGCATCGTCGACCATTTGTAGCAGGCCGACAGGACAGAGGTGAGCGCGAGTGACAGAACGAAGTACCGAAAGAACCTGCTGCGCCTGAAGGACGTCATGGCAGCCTCCTGTGTTTCTGGCTGCCCCAAACGTCTCAGCAGGCGGTCAAGCGTGAGTCAAGCGCGATGAGCGGCGATCACAACCGAACAGCGAGGGGGCGGTTCGCCAGGAACCGCCCCCGCTGATCGCCCTTCTGTCCGTCAGGTTCAGCTGCCGCCGCCCGACGGAACTCCGGCACTCGACAGCGTCGAGCCGATCCGGTTGAAGATCCCGGAGATCGTGTTGCCGAGCAGGCGGACAGCCACGATCACCGCGAGCGCGATCAGGCCGATCAGAATGGCGTATTCCGCCAGATCCTGACCGGATTCGTCCTGCAACAGACTGTTGAGGAGCTGAAGCATTCGTTCCCCCTGTCCTGGGCCCGTTGAGGTTCATCGGAAGGTCCGTCAACGGCAGCCCGATTAGTGCATTGGAACCGCGACAATATACGCGAGAAAACTCCGGCTTTCCAGTTTCAAGGCCTCACCATGTGAGACCCGGGTTGCGATGCGGTATGTTCTTCGGTCGCGCGGGGTCAGATCTGAACAAGTGAAGCGGAATGCTGTTTAACTCGGTCGTATTCGTAGCTTTCTTTGCGGTCGTGTACGGCCTGTATCTGGGCCTGCAGCGGAAGACGAGCCTGCAGAACGCTCTTCTGCTCGCGGCGAGTTACGTATTCTACGGCTACTGGGACTGGAGATTTCTGTCTCTGATCCTGGTAAGTACCGGTACGGATTACGCGATCGGGCTTGCCCTGGGGCGCAAGGAAGAAAGTGCGCCCGAAGGCGAACGTCGACGCAAGCTCCTGGTCACCGCCTCCGTCGTCGTCAACCTCGGGATCCTCGGATTCTTCAAGTATTTCAATTTCTTTGCCGACAGCCTCGTCGATGTGTTGCACGCGCTCGGGATGGGAGCCGATCCGATCACCCTCAGAGTGGTGCTGCCGATCGGGATCAGCTTCTACACGTTCCAGACCTTGAGCTACACGATCGACATCTATCGCCGGACTCTCACGCCGACCCGAAACTTCCTGAACTTCGCCGTCTTCGTGGCGTTCTTTCCACAGCTCGTGGCGGGACCGATCGAACGGGCGAGGAACCTGTTGCCCCAGATCGAGGCGCCGCGACGCATCACGACCAGCATGGTCGACTCGGGGCTGTTTCTAATCCTGTGGGGCTACTTCAAGAAGGTGGTGATCGCCGACACGGCGGGCCTGATCGCCGATCAGGTATTCAACAACTACACGGACTACAACGGGTTGGCGGTGATCGTCGGCGTGCTCGCGTTCAGCGTACAGATCTACGGAGACTTCTCCGGCTACTCGGACATCGCGCGCGGGCTCGCCCGGCTCATGGGGATCGAGCTGATGGTCAACTTCAAGCTGCCGTATTTCGCTCTCAATCCGAGTGATTTCTGGCGCCGTTGGCATATCTCACTGTCTAGTTGGCTGAGGGACTACCTCTACATCCCGCTGGGAGGGAACCGCCGGGGGGCAACCCGCACGTATCTCGCCCTGAGCATTACGATGCTCCTCGGGGGTCTGTGGCACGGGGCCGCCTGGAATTTCGTGATCTGGGGAGCTTTCCACGGCTTGATTCTGATTCTGTATCGCCGGTTCGAACGGCGACCGATGGACCGGGATCCCTGGGGAGGCGAGTTTGCCACCTCGGTCGTCCTGGCGAAAATGGGACTCATGTTCGTGCTCACACTCTTTGGGTGGCTGATCTTCCGGTCGACGTCCGTGCATCAGATCGGGTACATGATCCATCACGCGTCGTTCGCACTGGAGCCCGGCGCCCTTCACCTGTTGACCAGGCTCGCGAAGGTTTCGGCTCCGCTCATCGCGATGCAGCTGGTTCAATACGTGAGCGGCGACCTGCTGATCGCGACGAAGCTGCGACTCCCGATGCGGATTCTGGTGTACACGGCTCTCATCACGGGAATCCTGCTGTTCGGCGTCCGGGAGTCGATCGAGTTCATCTACTTCCAGTTCTGATACGGCAATGACGAATCGCAAACCACGTCGAGCCCGCACCGGTACTCGAGCGGGACTGCTGCCACAGGAGGTGCATTCCAGCCCGAGCGCGCGATCCGTCGCTGCCCTCGTGGTTGGCGTGCTGGCGGTTACGGGTGCGATCAACCTGACCGCCGTAAAGCTCCTCGAGGGATCCGACTACAACTCGGGGTACCGTAGAATCCAGGAGGCCTGGAGCAGGCTCGATGGGCAGAGCGGCCCGGCCGATTGGCTCGTGCTCGGGGACTCCGGCTGCGGAAATGCGGTGGTGCCGGCGATTCTCGAACAGTCGCTTGAAGGATCGGTGACCGAACTGTGTACGATTGGCAACATGGGTCTGTTGGACGACGCCTGGCTGCTCGGCACGCACATCGAACTCTACGGTCCGCCCGCCAGGGGCGTCCTCCTCGTGCACGTGTACGACGTCTGGCAGCGCGCTTCGCCCCCGGTTGGTCTGCTGGCGCACGTGCCCCGTCCCCTCGGCTTCTGGAGCCGGTTCGAACCTCCTGTCGCTCTGGACTGGCATGAGTCAGTGGACCTGTTCATGGCGCGGCACCTGCCGCTCGTCGGGGCACGGGAATCCCTCGAGAGCATGGTCAACGGGAAGATCCGGGAGCTGCGCGGCGACGGAGAGCGCCCATCGGAAGGCGCTCAGGTTGTCGATACCGCCCGTGTCCTGCGGGACTACCGACGTCACGTCGGCTACGCGGATTCGACCGGCTTTGCGATCGCGCCGAAGAACCTCGAGGCACTGGACCGGATCGCCGGACTGGCCGCGGAGCACGAGTTCAGCGTCTACCTGGCGAACGGGCCGCTGTGGGAAGGACTCGCCGCCGATCCGAGCTTTCAGAGGTACAACTCCGAGATGGAAACCGTCCTGTCCCGCTACGCTCGCGACCATCCGGCCGTGCACTATCTCGGCGGCACGATGACATTCGCGCTGACCGGCATGACGCGAACGGTTGACCACGTCCAGCAAGAGCCTGCCATCCGCTACTCACGGAATCTCGCTGAGCGCCTCCGGTGAGTCGGGCGTCCCGACGTCCCGCCGGAATTCGTACTCCCGCTCGACACGGGCAATCCGTACGTGGAACCGCTCGTACCAGGTGCTCCTGCCTTTTTCCTGGACCTCCCGATGCTCGGCGTTTCGCTTCCATCCGCTGATGGCTTCGAGCGAGTCCCAGTAAGACACCGTGATGCCGAGACCCGAATCCCGGGCCGACTCGACGCCGATGAATCCGGACTGTGTCGCCGCAAGCTCCATCATCCGACGCGACGCCTCGTCGTAGCCTTCGGCGGCAGGCGTGCGCACGGACGTGAAGATGACGGCGTAGTAGGGTACCTGAGCGTTCATCAGTCCCGGACCTGCTGCTACGGTTTTCTTCGTGAGATCTTGTCGAGCGATCGATCGATGGCTTCCTTCGCGGAAGCCGTTAGACCGCCCCGTTCGTATTGCTCGACGACGAGCCCCTCGACCTGCTTCACGACCGTGTCGATCGACCGACCGGATTCCGACAACTCTGGGTGGCCGGGTACGCTGGGCGCGCCGAACAGGTTGATCCATCCCTCGGTCCGCCC
>JAOTWC010000189.1 GCA_029863105.1 Gemmatimonadota bacterium
GATGGCTGCGCGCGGAAACGCGGCATTCCCGACGCTCATCCTCAACCCCAAGGGCCGGGTACTCGCCGACGCGGTCGTCGTGCACCTCGGGGACGAAGTGTGGGTTGACGTGCCGACGGCGGCCTGGCCACACCTCGAGTCCCACCTCGGGATCTATGTGCCTCCCCGGTTCGTCCGATTCGAACCTTCGGACCTTCGCGTCGTAAGGATCCACGGCCCGCGCGCGCTGGAGCGTGGACGGACCGACCGGATACTCGCCGCACTCAACGGGCCGACGTATTCGCAGCGAGACGGTTCGTATCATGCCGTCGCGCCGTTCAAAGACGGGTTCGCGGTTCGCCTGGCCGAAGGGTTCGACATCTATCTTCCCGCCGGATCGGGGCACCAACTGGGCCTGACGGCGGTGAGTGGCGAAGCCTGGGACGTCTGGCGGATCGAACGCGGAATCCCCGTCTACGGGCGTGACATCAGCCCCGACAATCTGCCGCAGGAAACGGGTCTCGTTCCCGAGTACGTGAGCTTTGAAAAGGGGTGCTACACCGGACAGGAGGTGCTTGCCCGGATCCACTATCGCGGCCATGTGAACCGGCACTTGTGGGGGATCCGCGTGGTCGGACCCGCGACCGGCGTCCCGCTCCGCCCGGGCGATGAACTCAGGAGCGGCCGCAAGGTCGTCGGAACGGTCACCTCGGCGGTGCGGTCTCCCGTGCATGGCTGGCTGGGTATGGGCTATGTGCGACGCGGGATCGAGCCGGGAGCCGAACTCATCGTGCAGTCCCCGGGCCAGGCTGCCGACATTCCGGTGTTTGCGATCCTGACTTCCCTGCCGATCGGGCTCTCCTGATCATCGAGGACGGGCCTACATCCCCGTTGCCGGACCGTCGGGACACTTGGTGATAAAGTAAAGCGTTTGGCGAACTGCTGGCGGGGCGCATATTTTCGCGGTCCGCGCGGGGGACGCGCGAGAGACAAACCTCTGCGAGGAACCCACGCTGAGCGATCTGGACCAGGCCGACCTGCGGACGCTCTTCCGCTTCATGTTGCTGACCAGGGGGCTCGAGGAGCGTCTCGAGATCCTGCTCAAGCAGGGACACCTGGTCGGCAGCATCTACCGCAGCCTGGGTCAGGAGGCCACCGCCGTCGGAAGCGCCTTCGCACTTGGCGCGGGAGACTGGCTCGCCCCGTCCATCCGTGACATGGGAGCACTGCTCGTGCGCGGCCTCGACGTGCGGGATGTGCTTCGCCAGTACACCGCACGAGGCACATCGCTGTGTGCCGGCAAGGACAACACGAACCACTTCACCGTCCCTGAACTTGGGCTCCTGGGTCCGATCAGCCCGCTCGGCACGCAGCTGTGCGTCCTGAACGGCGTGGCTCTCGCTTTCCAGCAGCGCCGGCAGTCCTGCGTCTGCATGACGTACCAGGGCGAGGGAGCGAGCCGTACGAGCGCTTCGCATGAAGGATTTGCCCTCGCGGCGGCCCTGGGTCTGCCGATCGTCGTGTGGCTCGAGCACAACCGCTGGGCGTTTGGCACGCCGAGCAGTAGAGAATCGGCCGTCGGTGACTGGCTGGACGCCGCCGCGATGTATGGAGTGCCCGCACAGTCGGTGGACGGTAACGACGTGGTTGCGGTGTACGCGGCGGCTCGGACGGCCGTGGATCGGGCGAGGACCGGAGGCGGCATGACGATTCTCGTCGCGGAGACGTACCGGATGCTGGGCCACGCTCAGCATGACGCGCAGAAGTATGTGCTGGAAGCCGAGCTCGAACAGTGGCGGGCTCGGGATCCGATCGATCGTTGCGTCGCGGTGCTCAGCCACATGGGCGCCTCGGGCGCCGAACTCGACGGAATCCGAAGAACTGTCGCCGCCGAGCTGGACCAGGCGGTGGATGAGGTTCTCGCCGAACCGCCTCCCCTGGCGGACGACGCGCGGACGCGGGTGTACGCATCGGCAAACCTGGATGCCGCGGTTCCGTGGACGCGTGGGCCGGTGCCGGGTTACGGCGGGATCGCCCCGCACGTGAGGCTCCGGACGTGAGCGAGCTGCGCGAAACCACGTATCTCGAAGCGATCCGGGATGCGATGGCCGAAGAGATGCGGCGTGACGACCGCGTGTTCATCCTCGGCGAAGACATCGGCGTGTACGGCGGAGCGTTCAAGATCACCGAGGGGTTTCTTCAGGAATTCGGCGCGGATCGCGTGATCGACACGCCGATCAGCGAGGCGGCGATCGTCGGAGCCGCGATCGGGGCGGCGCATATGGGTTTGCGGCCGATCGCCGAGATGCAGTTCATCGACTTCATCGCGCCGGCGTTCGACATGATCGTCAACTTCGCGGCCAAGTCACGCTACCGAACGGGCATCGGGGCCGGCCTGGTCATCAGAGGCCCGTGCGGGGGCGGCTCGCGCTCCGGTCCGTTTCACTCGCAGAACGTCGAATCGTACTTCGTTAACGTGGCGGGACTCAAGATGGTGGCGCCCGCGACGGCTCGTGATGCGAAAGGACTGCTGACCGCTGCGATTCGCGATCCGGACCCTGTGCTCTATTTCGAGCATAAGTACTTGTATCGGCGCGTGAAGGAGATGCTGCCCATCGAGGAGGAGATCGTCGTGCCGCTGGGCGTGGCGCGGACGCACCGGGCCGGCTCCGATCTCACGATTGTCACCTACGGCGGGATGCTGTACAAGACGGCCGAGGCCGCTGAACTGATCGCGGGGGAGGACGGCGCTGAGGTCGAGGTGATCGATCTCCGCTCGCTGCGTCCGCTCGACACGGACGCCATCGTGGCGAGCGTCCGGAAGACCGGCCGCCTGCTGATCGTCCACGAAGCCTCGGAGTTCGGTGGCTTCGCGGGAGAAATCACGGCACAGGTGTCCGAGCATGCCTTCGAATGGCTAGACGCCCCGATCCGTCGCGTGGCTGCCCTGAACACGCCGGTGCCGTATGCGGCCGCGCTCGAGGACTACTACCTGCCACAGGTTGATGACATTGCCGCTGCAGCCCGGTGGCTGCTGGCGTATTGAACCCGAAACACGGGAAGCCAAAGATGTCCAAGGTCGACGTGATTATGCCGCAGATGGGAGAGTCCATCGCCGAGGGAACGCTCACGAAATGGCTCAAGGCAGTGGGCGACACCATCGATCGCGATGAGGACCTGTTCGAGATTTCCACCGACAAAGTCGACGCGGACATTCCGTCTCCGGTGGCGGGTACGCTCGCCGAAATCCTCGTCGAGGAAGGCGCTACCGTCGAGGTCAACTCCGTCGTGGCCCGCATCGAAACGGAAGCCGGCGTTGCCGTCGACGCGGCTCCCGAACCCGTCGACGCGGCGCCCGAGCCGGAGCCCGCTCCTGTCGCGGAGCCGCAACCGATGGCCGCTGAACTCGCGCCGGAGGCACCTCAGCCCGCCGCACCCGCGCCGGCTGCCTCGACGGAACCGGATAGCCGCGAGGAACGCCTGCGCACGAAGTCGACGCCGGTCGTTCGCAAGATCGCGGCGGAACACGGCGTAGACATCACGACCCTCGAAGGCACGGGGATCAGCGGACGGGTGACGCGGGACGACATCATGGCTCACATCGAGTCCGGTGCCGCGGTCCAGCCGGCCGCCGCTCGGCCGGCGGCAATTCCTGCCCCAGCGCCCGGCGCGCCGGTGCCCGCTCCTCCGCCGGCCGGAGCTCCCGGCCTGCTGACCGTACCGATCCACGGGGCGACGCTCAGCATCAAGATTCCCTCGGTGCCGATTCGGGAGGGCGATCGGGTCGAAGAAATGAACCGCGTCCGTCTCCGGACGATGGAACACATGCTGATGTCGAAGCGCATTTCCGCCCATGTGACATCCGTCAACGAAATCGACTTCGAACGGGTGGTGAAGCTGCGCCGCGGGCTGAAGGACAGGTACGCGGAGGAAGGCGTGAAACTCACTTACGGCCCGTTCATCATGAAGGCGGTGGTCGAGGCGTTGCGCGAGTACCCGATCCTCAACGCTTCCGTCGACGGAACGCGCATCGTGTATCACCGCGATATCAATCTCGGAATCGCCGTATCGATCAACGACGGCAAGGAACTCATCGTTCCGGTGCTGAAGAACGCCGACGGCCTGAGCCTGAAGGGGCTGGCGGCCGGGGCAAACGCCCTGGCCGAGAAGGCGCGAACCAAGTCGCTCGAGTTTGACGACATCCAGGGTGGCAGCTTCACGATCACGAACGTC